>JBBISX010000026.1:0-8736 GCA_037441005.1 Candidatus Iainarchaeum sp. | reverse complement strand
ACTTAGAAACATAATAACGAGAACGCTCAAGCAAGTCAACTATTTGAGACAAAGACAAGTCCAGGCCAGAAACCTTCTTAAAATAGCCCAAATCAAAATCCAATGAATTGACTTCAAAAAAAGGAGTCACCAAAGACTTATCTGAATCAACTATTTTAACGCCATGAATTATAGCACCACCATCCGCTAGAGCCATTACAATTACATTAAGCGCAGGGACAAGAGTTTCAAGATTAAAACCACTCACCTCTATAAACAAATTCTTAGTATCAGAAGTGACTTTTCCTGAATAATTGGAATTTATTATAGGAGGCATTGAAAGAACATTGCCTTTGCTATCCTCAAAAATCGGGTAAAGAGACTTGCCCTTAAGCAAAAAACCAAACTCTTTTCCTTTAGGATGAACTTCCAAAATCTCATCCAAAAAAAACTCATCATCAAAATCCAAAGGAGCGAATTTCTTCTCAGAAGGCACAGCACCATAATACCTTATGTTCCCAGAAATCTTATCAAAATCATAAATCCCAATTGCAACCTCGCTCCTTCTTTTTCCATAAGTCAAATGCATTTTCTCCTGCAGCTGAATCAATTGCACCAAAAAAGACTCAGTAACAGAAACACCCTTGGCAACAGCGCCAACGGTAAAAGGCCTGACGCCCTTAACACTCTCCTCAATCACGACCTCAAGACAAGGCTTTAGAACAACATACTTAGGCAAACCCCTCTCAAAACCCAAACGCGCCTTGAGCTCACGCACCAAACCCTCAACGCTCCACAAATCAGGCCTCAAAGTCTCCTTGACATCAACCTTCAAAGAATCGCCATCAACATAATCCAACTCAGCCTTAGCAAAAAGCAAAGCATTAGACAACTCATCCAAAGAAAACTTTTTCCCGAACAAAAACTCAAAATCAGACTTGCTTATATCAATAGTAGGCATTAAAACACCTCAATCAACCACCGAAGGAGTAACCCTGAGCCAATTCAAATCATCAGAAAACAAAAACCTTATGTCCTTTATGCCAAGCTTGAACATAGCAAGCCTGTCAATGCCAAGCCCCCATGCAATAGCCTGAGCGTTTATGCCAAGGTTGGAAAGAATCTCAGGCCTGAACATGCCAGCACCGCCAAGCTCAATCCAGCCAAGGTCAGGATGCCTAGCACTCAGCTGAACCGAAGGCTCGGTAAAAGGATAATAATCAGGAATAAACTTGACATCCTTAGCCCCAGCAACTTCAAAAGCAAACTGCTCAAGCACACCCAACAAATGCCTAAAATTCAAATTATCGCCAACAATAAAACCTTCTGTTTGATTAAACTCAATCAAATGAGTAGCGTCCAAAACATCAGGCCTAAAACAACGCGCAATGGCAAAATACTTGCCAGGCACCTCAACGCCTTTCACAAGCTGCCTCGCACTATGCGCAGTGCCATGAGCAACAGGCATTAGCCTTGAAGCAACATCCTCAGACCAAGAATAACGCCAACCCCTAGAACCAGAGACGCCGCCATTTTCATGCGCGGACTTAACAGCAAGAACAGACTTTCTGTCAGCCAAAACCCCTTTAGAAGGATTACGCAATTGATAAGTATCTGTCCAAGAACGCGCAGGATGATTTTGAGGCTGAAAAAGAACATCAAAATTATAAAACTCATGAACAACCAAAGGAGCCTCCATCTCCTTAAAACCAAGCTGAACAAGCTTTCTCCTCACAGAATCCAAAAAAACAGCATAAGGCTGCTTCTTGCCGCCGAAAAACTCCGGGACAGGGTCATGAATATTATAAACACGCTCGGAAAAAAAAGCAGGGTCACGCAGAGCAGAAACACCACCCTCAGTAATCACAAAAAACCTTTCATTAACCTCTTTTTCCCTGACAAGCCCCCTCCTCAAAAGCTCGCTCAAATAAACAGAATCAGGCAAAGAGCCTTTCGAAACCAATTCAAGAGAACTCTCCAAAGGACTCTTAGAGCCAAGATAAGCCTTACCTACCTCAGTAATAGAAACAAAATTTTCAGCACCAATTCTAACCACTGAAACAAAAGCATTCCTCTTGTTAGATCCAAGACCTGCACTCAACTCCGCCTGAGACAAACCTGTTTCCTTGAGCAACTCGCCAAAAGACAGAGGAGAACGCCTGTTCAAAGCCAAAAGAATAATACGCTCTGGCAAACCATTAACCAAAGCAAAAGAACCAGAATCAGTGAGAACAAAAGACTTTTTGGAAGAAGCCAAGCACTTGGCAAAACCCTTGCTACAAAGCCACTCAAGAGCACGCCTTGCAGAATCAACACCCAAACCTGAAAGCTCGGCTACCGCTGACTCGCCAACAGGCTTTGAAGAAAGCACCTTCAAAGCCCTCTTCTCAATGTCACTCAAAGAAGAAACCAAAGAAGACATCACAAAACCATAAAAGAGAAAGAACAATAAACTAATAAAAGTTGTGAAAACAAAAAAATAACATGATAATAATACTGGACGCCGGCGCACTAATAAACAACGAAAGCTTCACATTCAACAAAAACAACGAATACTGGACTACATCAACAGTCATAGAAGAATGGAAAGACTACAGAACAAAAGCATTGGCGGAAAACGCAATAAAAACCAAAACACTAAAAGTAAAAGAGCCGGAAGAAAAAGCACTAAAAAAAGCAAAAGAAATATGCGAAGAAACAGGAACAAAACTCCAAAAAGCAGACATTGAAATATTAGCTTTAGCAATAGAGCTCAAAGAAAAAAAAATAAAAGCAATAGTAATGACAGACGACTATAGCCTGCAAAACACCCTGAAAACAGCAAGCATAGAATACGAAACAATAGCACAAACAGGAATAAAAAAGACAAAAAAATTCAAAAGAAAAAAAAATTGAGCTGTTTCAGATTTGACAGCCTGAAAAATTCAACGCATTTTATGAACCAACAAAAAAATACGCCAAGCCTTGTTTTTTACTTTGAAACATTAATTCTCTTTAAATCGCAAACCTTTTCGCGAATTTTTGTAAAAAACCAAATCGCCATAAGGCCTGCTAAGCCGAAAGACTTTATCAGGCTTATATTTTCAAAACCAAAAAGGCATTAATCTCTTGAGCCTCAACTCTTCAAAAAAGCTTGGTTTGTCTGCTCAAAACACCTTCATCCCTGAAAACAACGGGCTTTGGCTTCGCGGCCTCAGAAGAAAGCCCGTTAGCCTCTTCAAAAATTTCCCTAACCTTCTTCGAATCAGCCTTCAAGCCAAGAAGAAAAGCGATTTCCTCTTCGTCAAAACCAAAACAAGAAGACAACTTTACAGCCCCTGCCTTATCCCTGAAAAACAACAAAAAATAAGGCAAATGATGCCTCAAAAAAGCCTTTGAAGAACAATGCAACTTAGAACCCGCCTTTAAACCAATTTCCTTTTTCAACGAACGCAAAGAAGAAGTCTTGGAAAGAAAAGACAAAATTGAAGGAAATTGATAAACAATAAACTCGTTAGAAACCTTTGACTTTGCAAGAGCCACGCCTTCACAAGCCAACTCCTGCGAATAAGACAAAAAACCCCAGTGCTGCCTTTTGTAAATCCGCCCTGAAAAAATGTCAGAGCGAGAAAGAAAATCAAAAGCCCTTGCACAATCACCAACATCTTTATACTGCCTTGGAATGTTCTCCTCAACCCAACTAACTAACATCTCAGGACTCAAATCCGAACCAAGCCTCGCATTCCTCACGGCCTCAAAACTAGCCTGCTTGAAAATAAACTTCATGAGATCAAAAACCTTAACCGAATGCTCCCTACTGGAAAAAACAGCCAAAGAACCCCTAGAAACAGAGCCTAAAAAAGCCACGGACTCAAGGTCAAGAAGAGCAGAACGCACGTCACCATTAGAATTTTTAGCCAACTCAACAACAGCATCATCTTCAAACGGAATTTTTTCAAAAGACAAAATCTCACGAAGCCTCTTCGCAATAGAAAGATAATTTATTTTCTTGAACTCCAAAGCCTTACAAGAAAAACGCAACTGCGAAACAGACTTGCTCGCAAAAATATCGTTGGCGGTAAGTATCACAGGATTCAAAGAAGACTTTATTATTTCATTGACAGCCTGCAACCCACCCTTATCAGCCTTGCCCAAAGAATCAACTTCATCAATCAAAATAAGCCTTTTAGAACCAAAAAAAGAAGAGCTCACAGAAGCCTCGCGCAAAGACCTCAAAACAGCATCCTTGGTGCGCACATCAGAACTATTCAACTCAAGAACCTGCCAATTAAACTTCTTAGCAATAAAATAAGCCAAAGCAGTCTTGCCTGTTCCAGTATGACCCCAAAGCAACAAAGGCGGCAAAGCCTCGCCAAAAGACCACTTCTTAGCCCACTGAACCGCAAAAGCAACAGCCTCTACATTGCCTATAAACTCGTCCTCTGACTTTGGAAAATATTTAGAAAGAAAACTTGACTCGGCAGACATGAAAAAAACTAAATAGAAACTGAATAAAAAACAAAGCAATAGCACAAAAAACAAACAAAAACAACATATCGTCAATTGACGAAATATTTTTATTGTGTTCGTAAAAAAAAATAGAACATGAACAAAACAAATAACCTCAAGGCCCAAAAAGCCCAAGTGTCCCTTGAAATGATAATAATAGCCGCGGCGCTGATTGCAGTGGCTTTACTGCTGATCACCCAGCTTCAAAAACTCGCAGAACAAGGAACAAAGACAATAGACAAAAAAGCATCTTCAATATTCAAACAAATAGAAGAAATATGACACAAAACAAAAAAAGCCAAGCAAGCCTTGAATATCTGATCCTTACAGCAGGAATAGCAGCAACAATAGGCGTAATGATAACAACAGCATTCACGATTTACAAAAACGCTGAAGAAACCTACCTTGAAAAAAAATTCAACGAAACGGCAGAAAAAATAAAACACAAAATAGAAACAGTAAAAATCTTAGGCAACGGAACACAAACAACACTCACAACAAACATGCAGTTAAAAGTAAATGCAAAAGAAGAAAAATGCACAATAACAACAAAAACAAACAAATTAGAAATAAAAGAACAAGAAAAAGCAAAATGCAAAAACTCTGAAGGAAAAAGGATAATAATAGAAAAAAAAGAAAACACGATAACTATTTCAGCCGCCTAAAAAAACAACCTTGGTGTAAAAAGCATCACCTGCCAAAGCAGACTCAAAAACCTTACCTTCTGGATTATCACACTTCAAAACCTTATAATCCACTACCAAACAAAAATCACTAAGAAAATTTTCAGCATCTGCAAGCATAACACTCTCATCTGCATTCTCATAAGACCACAAAACCAACAAATCAGAAACCAAAGAATACCTCTGCAATAAAGTAGAATCAAAACTTTGCTCAAAACCATGAAAAGAAAAGTAAAGCAAAAAAACCAAAAACAAGGAAAAAAAAGCCTCATAACTCAAAAACAAACAAATCACCTACAAAAAGGCAACTCAACCAGCTTTTTAGAGCCGAAAAAGTAATCCATGACAATTCTCCTAAACGAAAAACAATTGCCAGAAAAACCAAAGTTATGATCAACAGCTTTTTGCCCTAAATCAGGAAAAGAAAAAACGTTTGCCAAATGCCTTTTCTCAGAATAATCAAAAAAGCCGGATCTTACATAGTAATCAGAAAAATAAAAAGAATAAACAAATGATTTGAAATAAGCCATGTCAAAAACCAAGTTTGCTGAAGAAGAACCTATAAAATCAAAAGCAAAAAACAAACAAAACAAAAAAACCAAAAAAGACAAAATAGAATCAAAACTATTCAAAAAACCCCTTCTCAACAAAAACACCCCTTTCTTCTACTTCAAAAACCAACAAATCAAGAGAGGACAAAAAAGAAGAATAATTGTGCTTCACTTCAAGAACAAAAAAAGAAGAATAATCAACAAAAGAAAAAAACGCAAAAGAAAAAAAATAAAGCAAAGCAGAAAAAACAATAATAAACTCCAAAGAATTCAACGCAACACCACCAGAGCTGATTTTGAAAAACCCGGCAAAAGAGCAAAAAAAGCCTTTGAATTGCCTACTGAAAACAAGGCGCAAGGAAAAAAATTAGAAGCCTCTGGAACAAAAAACTCGACAAAAACAAAGCCTTGTTTTTTCAAAACCAAAACCTTTGAATAATTACTAAAATCAGAAAATGAATCAGAGGCAAAAGAAATGCCTTTCCTTAGCTTATTTGAAGAAAAATAAAAAGAATAATTGCAAGAACCTATTTTAGAAGCCCCATAAGATTTGAGAAAAGAAACTAAGGCAAAATCAATCCTTTCTTTCAAAACAGAAGATTCAAAGCTAAACAAAGAAGAATTTTTTAAAATGCTCAAAATAGCGTTTGAAGCAAAGTTCTCAGAAACAGCTTTTTTTGTAAAAGCAGATGAAGAAGCAAGCAAAGAAAATTGAACAGAATCAATTTTTATATTGGCTTTTGAAGCGGTATCAAAAATTACTAAAAAGAAAAAAACAAAAAACACGAACAAAAACCCCCCGAAAAACCCTTTAGCGGAAAACATAACAACAACAAAAAGCCAAAAAACTAAAAATATATCGGCAATTGACGAATTAGGCTTTTGGGCTTATTTTTGTGGTTTTTTATTCCGTTTCTTACAAAGCCTGCTAATGGTTTCTTTTTGTAATTTTCTACATTCGGCTTTTAGGCAAAGGCTACAAATTCGGTTGGCAAAACCAAAAGCAACAAAGACTTTCAGTATTTCAAAAAAAAACTTTTAGTTTTGCAACAGCCATGAAATTTACAATTTTTTAGTATTTTCGCCAGCCAAGCCATCAGGGCTTTATTTTTTGCTAATCTTTTAGTCTTTCCTGATTATTTAAAAATTCACCTTACATAAGTAGGCTTAAAAACATTTGAAACAGTTCCCTTGAACTGGTCGTAAGCATCATTTATATCTTTTGTAAGGCTAGGCAAAACTTTCTTCATCGCGTCCTCAAAATCAATCCAATTGACAGAAGAAGCCTTGAAATTATTCCTCTTCAAGGAAATCAACGAAGCTTCCCTTATCAACCCTTCCAAATCAGCACCACTATAACCCTCTGTAATTTCCGCAAGCTTCTCCAAAGAAACGCTCTTGTCAAGAGGAACTTTCTTAGTGTGAATCTTAAGAATAGCAAGCCTTGAAGCAACGTCTGGAGCAGGAACCATAACCAATTTATCAATCCTGCCAGGGCGCAACAAAGCAGGGTCTATCAAGTCAGGCCTGTTGGTGGCTGCCAAAAAAACAATGCCCTTCAACTCTTCAATGCCGTCCAACTCAGTAAGCAATTGATTCACCATGCGATCATTGACACCTGAATAAGAGCTCATTCCTCTTCTTTCTCCAATGCTCTCTATTTCATCAAAAAAAATCACTACCGGAGAAACCTGCCTTGCTCTCTGAAAAACCTTCCTTATGCCCTTTTCACTCTCGCCAACCCACTTGCTTATAAGCTCAGGGCCCTTCACGCTTATGAAATTAGCCTCGCTCTCGTTCGCAATAGCCTTTGCTATCGCAGTCTTGCCGCAACCCGGAGGGCCATAAAGCAAAACGCCACGCGGAGGCCTTATACCCATCTTCTGAAAAACCTCAGGCTTCTTAAGAGGCCACTCGACAGCCTGCCTCAACTCAAGCTTCAAATCATCAAGACCGCCAATATCAGACCATTTCACATTAGGAACATCAATAGTTACCTCACGCAAAGCAGAAGGCTGGACATCCTTCAAAGCCTCCAAAAAATCAGAACGCTTTACTTCAAGAGACTCAAGGACTTCGGCAGGAATAGTCTCCTCGTCCAAATTTATTTTGGGCAAATACCTGCGCAAAGCCTTCATAGCGGCTTCCTTGGCAAGAGACTCAAGGTCAGCACCAACAAAACCATGAGTAATAGAAGCTAAATAATCAAGGTCAACGTCCTCGGAAAGAGGCATACCTCTAGTATGGATGCGCAAAATATCAAGGCGCCCTTTCTTAGAAGGCACCCCAATATCTATTTCCCTGTCAAACCTGCCAGGCCTACGCAAAGCCTCGTCAATACTATTAATCCTGTTAGTAGCAGCTATTACTATTACCTGCCCCCTTGCCTCCATGCCATCCATTGCAGAAAGAAGCTGTGCAACAACACGCCTCTCCACCTCTCCAACAACCTCGTCACGCTTCGGCGCAATAGAATCAATCTCATCAAAGAAAATTATTGAAGGAGCATTCTTCTCAGCTTCCTTGAAAACCTCACGAATCTTCTCCTCAGCCTCGCCAACAAACTTACTCATAATAGAAGGAGAAGAAACAGAAATGAAATGAGCCTGAGTCTCATTAGCAACAGCCTTAGCCAAAAGAGTTTTTCCAGTTCCAGGAGGGCCATAAAGCAAAACACCCTTAGGCGGATTAATGCCTAATCTCCTGAAAAGCTCAGGATGCTTCATAGGCAATTCTATCATTTCCCTGACCTTTTGAATCTGCTCCTCCAAACCGCCGATGTCCTCATAAGAAATACGCGGAATAGCAGAAACCCCGTCCTTCACCGGCTCCTCGCGCAAAACAAACTGCGTAAAATCAGTAACCTTCACAATACCGCGAGGCACAGTATCAATGACCTGATAAATAAAACCAGAGCCAAAAACGGAAATAAGAACATGGTCGCCCTTATTCAAAGGCCTGCCGATAAAATTCTTTTTCAAAACACGATCATAACCAGAAGCAATAATCCTGATGTCCTGAGTAGGAGCAAGCAC
>JBBISX010000025.1:0-9115 GCA_037441005.1 Candidatus Iainarchaeum sp. | reverse complement strand
GAATTGAACGAAACCCAAGAAGGAAAGCTTTTAGCAATAATAAGAACAAACGATTTAGGGACGTATTTCAAGCTAACATCTGGCTTTCTCTCAAACAAAAAAATAAGCAATAGCATAGAAAAATCTCTCTTCAACATAATTATTGCTAGCGATTCAAGAAAACCAACTTATTTAAAAGACCTAAAATCAAAGAAAAAAGAAAAAAAGATTGTACCATAACACCTTTATAAAGCACAAGCAGAATTTGATTTATTAAGGAAGCAAACAAAAGTTCACCTCACTCCTCCCTTTTTGCTTCCATTTTTTCTTTTTTTAAAAAACTTGCAAAAACCCAAAAAAAGTCAAAAGCCTTAACGCCGTATAATAAGACCATGAATTTGACCGCAACTCAAGCAACAACACAGACCACAACGCAAGCTTAACGCCGTATAATAAGACCATGGCTTACAAAAAAAAGACGGGTCTTTTTTCATTTTTTCTTAATTTGGTTTTTAGTTTTTATTGCCTATCTTTCTAGTCCTTTTATACAATTCAAGGATCAATTAGTTTGTGAGGCACTGACAAAAACACGCTCATTAACTCTACTCTAACCCTACTTAATTTTGTATTTGTGTTGTTTATCAATCTGAAATGGTTAACAACCTGGATTATACAAACCATACAAACCAACAAATCAGGCTTTTCTTTCCTTTAACCACAAATCAACCAAAGACTTATAGTTTTCTGCAACTATTGAAGACGCTTCAATCCTCGTGATTTTTTTATCGTGCAACATTTTCATAGGCTCCCAAAAAACCGTTCTGCCAACGGCAAAGCCTATTATGCCCTTGACTTTAGCGCCTACCTTCAGCCACTCCCTGACTTTATCCGGGTCCTCTCCGCGACCAAGCGTTATTATGCCGGACTTTCTTCCGCCAATGGTTGCCTGTGCCACCAAAGCCTTAGAGTCTTCTATTTTTTCAACACCCTCAAGCTTCCAAACATCAGGCTCAACGCCAAAATCTTGTATTTCAGCCATTGCTGAAACCATCAGCTTAGGCCTTAGCTCAAGATCGTAAGCCTTTGCATTGCCGTTAAAAGCCTTCAATTGTTCCTCGGTGGCAGGAACCAAAAGCTCAAACAAAAACTTTTTCCCAATACCATGGGAATAATCGCTAATCCTTTTCAGCCTTTCCAACTGCCTTTTATTCAACTTCTTATCGCCTTGAGGATTATACCTTACAAGAACCTTTACAAAATCAGGATCAAACTCCTTAATATGCGAATCAAAATCCTCGTACTCAAAATTAAACTCGTCCTGTCCGCTTTTTTCCATAGGCATGGCAGTCATTACCCCTCTGCTCTTCGCATCACGCAAGATAGCAGAGCCGAACTGCTCATCCACCAAAACCGCAGCAGTCTCCCTTGGAACCCCAGTCTCCAAGCTTGCCAAAAAACCCTCATAAATCATCATCTTCAAAGAAGCATACTCTTTAGCCTCTGCCGCCGTCGGCTGTCTTCCTTCAATTCCAAAAAGTTTTTTTAGCAACGAACCGCGGTGGTCAAAAGGCAAAATAAGAAGATCTTTTTCATAACCTATTTCCACAAAAACACCCCGCCTGCAAAACCAATTAACCTCAAAAACATTAATTATTGAATAAATTCAACTAAACAAAATTTATAAAAATAACCAGGGGAATAAAAAGGCACTGATTGACTTTCAATTGATTAAAAAAATATCGCTCTTTTGAAAGAATAAAGCTATTAAACCAACATAAACATTAAAGACCTAGCCACGACTTGACCATGACTTTAAACCAACTCAAAAATTGCAAACATGACAAATAATAAAAGACAATTGCAAAACCCGTGATTATTAGAAAACCAAAGACTTCTGAAGACCAAAAGCCCCAAAAAAAGCAAAAAAGCCAAAGAACAAAACCAAAATAGCACAAACAAAAAAAATCAAAAAAAATACCTGACAAGCCAACAAAAACAAAAGCGACCAAAAGCCCTTAAGCCGTCACAATCATTAAAAGTTTGTTCTAGATTTTTTAATTTGGCCAACCTAATACAAGACCACTGCCATAAAACAAGCATGAAACCAAAAAATTGATTTGTTTTATAAATCGTTTACCATTCGTATTTTTTAGGGGTTATGGTGTAGCCTGGTCTAGCATACAAGCTTTGGGACAACAGGATTGCAAAAGAGCTTGCGACACCGGTTCAAATCCGGTTAACCCCATAAAAACAAAAAAATAGCAGGGAAACAAAAACAAATAGAAAAAAAAGCAAATGTCTCAATATTGCCCAGCCTCTCAACTAAATAAAATTTTTTTAGTTTCTGTTTTGCAGACAGAATTAAAGACCATTCTTAAAATCATTAGGCAAAAACAATTAAATTATGAAAGAACCATATGCTTAAGGGTGAAAACTTGGCGTTATGGTCTTTTTACGGTTATTTACCATTATTAGCTTCAGAGTCATATGTATGGAATTACTTAAGGCCCTTGACATGGTTTGCGAAGGAGAATGAACTTTTTGTAAAAACACTGGTTTTCGTACTTGCTGTTTTCATTTTTTTCATCTCTTTTTTGGCTTACCGCAGGTCGGGCTCAAAAAGAATACTGCTCATTTCAGCAGCTTTCATGTTCTTTTCTCTCAAATGGCTAATAAAAGTAACTGACATGTTTTATTCACCCGGAGATTTTCTTTCAGACTCTTCAGAAAGCGTATTCGAATTGATAATATTAACATTGCTTTTTGTAGCCCTCTTTTACGGAAGAAAATGGAAAAAATTTTTTGCACCGGAAAAGTGATAGCCAATGAGGTACGAAGACCCATTGGAAGAGGCACTTCGTCTTGAGATAAGAAAAAAAATTTACGACACGATAAAAGAAAACCCGGGCTTGCATTTCAGGGAAATACAGAGAAGAACAGGAATAGCCACCGGGGCTTTACAATACCATTTAGATTATCTTGCAAAGAGACACTTGATAAAGACTGAAAGAGAAAGCAAATTTTTGAGGTATTACCTAATAAGAGAAAAGTTTGAAGAAACAAATACTATGGGATTTTTAAGGCAGGACAACGCTAGAAAAATACTTATTTTTCTTTGCGGTAAAAAATACTCTTCCATAGCACCCATTGCAAAAGAAACAGGCTTGAATAAGGCAACTCTAGAAAAACACCTTGAAAACATGATTCTTGCGGGACTTGTTCAAAAAAATATTCGCGGAAAAACAAACTATTATTCTGTTATGGAAAAAGAAAAAATAATCGGCTTATTGAAATCTTACAGAAAGAGCTTCTTGGATCAATTAGTTGACGATTTCGTAGAGGTATGGTCTGAAATTTGAGCAACCAAAAAAACACTTTTTTATTCGAAAAAACAAAAAACCAAAATTTTCTGCCAAGACTAAACACTATTTCAACCGACTTTATTCACTAAGCAGGCATTCAACACTTCAAGCCTGCCGGAATTTTCAGAAAAAATTATTTTCTTAGAATCTAAAACTTTTATCCTCTTTGAAAAAACAGGGCAATCAAGAACCAAAGTCTCGTATTCTCCGCCTTCTCCGCCTAAATGAAGCCCATATTTGCCTTGCAATTCAATAAGGCTTTTCAAGGAAGATTCGTCAAGGCTCCTGCCAAGCCAACTCTCATCTAAACCCAAGGCGCCTATGGCTGTAAACCTTACATCAAAACTATTCTCTACAAGAATTTTCAAATATTCTTTCTGGTCAATTTTCCAAATAGGAGCAAACATCTCCAAACCAAGAGAATCGCAAATTTTTTTCACCCTTGCTCTTTGATATTCGGAAGCAAGAGCACCCACGCCTAAAACCTTGAACCCGAATTCTTTCATTGCTTGCTTAATAGCTTCTTCCAAATCCAAAAGCTCTTTTTCCTTTAAACCTCTTGTATTAAAATATCTTATCGGAATGCCTAAAGCCTCTGACTGCAAACCAGTCATTTCTATTGCAGAAGTATGGAACATGTAGCTTTCAGTGTTTTCAGATCTCATAGTGATTAAACACTTTACACAAAGCCCTTCTTGGATAGCCTTATAAACAACATAAGTGGAATCCTTGCCTCCTGAAAATAACACACCCAACATAAATGAAAACCAACCAAGTCAATAACACTAAATATCAAAAATATCTCATGAACTCTGTTATTTCACCCCTCAAATTACGCGAAATCAAGGTTTTTGCTTCCTCAGGAGAGTAATTGCCCAAAAGCCAAGCAAGTTTTACAAAAGCCGTTTCAGGCAACATGTCCTCGCCAGGCAAAACTCCCAAATTCATCAAATCAACACCTTTGTTATAAACATTCATGTTAACCCTGCCGAATAAAGTGTTAGTAGTCATGACCATGACACAACCTCTTTTATTCAATTTTTCAAGAACGGAAAAAATCTTAGCATGGCCTTGAGCCAACCTGTCAGGATTAATACCAGGCATGTGGCCCAAACCAGTTCCCTCAAAAACCAATCCTTTATAGCCTTTGTCCAAATAAAACTCAAACTGCTCTGCAGACATGTTTATGTGAATCTTCACAAGAGCTACTTTTTCCTCAAAACTAGGCTTCACCACTATTTTCCCACCAGACCTTTTCGCATAATTTTTTTTCAAAAACTCAACCTGCCTTGTCCTATAATCCACTAGAGCGACAGGCGTGTCATTGACTGCCTTAAAAGCGTCCCGCCTTGATGAATGAAGCTTTTTAGTCTTGCACGCAGGCAATATAACGCACTTGTCGTCAGAGCTTGAATAATGCATGCAAATAGCCACGCCTGCAAAATCAGTCTTGGCAATGAACTCTGCAGCACAAACAAGGTTCATGGAAGCATCAGAACTGGGCCTGTCAGAGCTTCTCTGAGAACCGACAAAAATCACAGGAATAGGGCAAGTCTCTAATGCAAAAGAAACCCCGGCAGCGGCAACGGCCATGTTATCAGTACCAACGCCAACTATTATACCAATAGCTCCATTCTCATACTCCTTCTTAACTTCCTCGGCTATTTTAGAAATATGAGCAAACCTCAAATCATGGCTCCACATGTTAGCCAAAAGCCTGGAACTAAAATTGGCTATAGAACTCAATTCCGGAAACATTGAAAGCAAATCCTCAGGCTCGAAAGAAGAAATAACCGCGCCGGTCCTATAATCAACTCTGCTAGCTATCGTACCGCCAGTATGCAAAATAGACATTTTAGGCAAGCCCTTGACCGGCGCTAACTTCTTTTTTTCGCCTTTACCAACAGTTCGTATCATGCCTGTTTTTTCAACCAAACAATCGCCACTGCACCTCAAACCAACGTTATAACCAGAATCAAGCTTAAGCTTCAATATTTCAGGGTCTTTGGGCGAAACTTGCACTATAGAACCAACATAAACCAAGCCATTTTTAGTCAGCCTTACATAATCGCCTTCCTTCAGTCCGTGTTTCTCCATAAAATCCTTAGCCTTCATAAAAACCACCAAACTCCCCAACAACATTCTTCTCCATAAGGGACTTAACCTTTTTCAAATCCTTAGTAATACCCAAAACCCACATAAGCTTTACATAAGCCACGTCCGAAAGCATGTCAAAAGCCCTTATGACACCCAAACCATTCAACCTCGAACCAATCTCAACCTTATAATTTTTCTCCCAATAAGTGCCCAAGTCAATACCGCTGGCAACAACCACAGGCACATTTTGACTGTTGGCAAATCTTATCGCTTCCTTTAACCCAGTGTCAATCAAAGGCAAGTCGCCAAGACCAAAGCCCTCCAAAACAATTCCTGAAACGCCGCTTTTTACTAAATTCACAAGCCTCTTCCCATCAAAGCCAGGATAAACCTTCACCAAAACAACACCAATGTCCAAATCATAGTACAACAAAGGCTTAGAGGATCTTCTTTTTCTAAACGCTTTTTGCAAACTTATTTCCTGCTCAAAAACCCCAATCAAACCATCACCAAAAGCGGAAAAAGCATCCAAGCCAGTGGCGTTAGTCTTCTTACACCTTACAGCACGCATTATCTTTCCATTAAAATAAACCAAAGTCTCAGCAATGTCAGAAAGGCCTGCAACAGCAACAGCGCCAAGCAGATTTCTCCTCGCGTCAGTATTCAAATGCCCTGAATCCAACTGAGCACCAGTAAAAACCAAAGGCACGCCAGCCCGTTGAACCAAAAAAGCTAAAGCATAAGAAGCATAACAAAGAGTATCGGTCCCCATTGTAATAACAACACCATCATAGTTAGGCAACTTATGGTAGATAGTATTAGCCAAAGTCAACCACTGCCTTGGCGTTATATCAGCGCTAACCATCCTGAACAAATCAAAAGCATGCACATCAAAATTCTCTTTGAGACCCTGCGTAGAACCAACAAGCTCATTCAAAGTAATAGCGCCGTAATCCCAAAAACCTTTCTTTAAACTAGCGCTTATTGCCCCGCCCAAACCAACCACAAGAACCCTAGGCTTTTTCTTCATAATAAAACTGTAAAAGGTGTTTTTTTAATGATTTCCTAAGACGGATTAAATTATGGTATTCCTGGAAGAACACCTAAAACAAAACAAAGTTGACCGAGACCTGTCCAAAATAATACTCACCATAGCACAAAAAAGCGGAACCATACGCAAAGCCTTTTTCACAGAAGCAGGCACGACAACAACAAAAAACATTTTCGGAGAACAACAAATGGAACTTGACAAATTCGCAGACAAAGTACTGCTCAAGGCAATGGAAAAATCAAAAGTAGTAAAAACGGTTGCGTCTGAAGAACAAGACGAAATAGTAGAAATAAAAAAAGCCCAAGGAACATACGGAGTAACACTAGACCCATTAGATGGAAGCTCGCTCATAAAAACAAACCTGGCAGTAGGAACGATAGCAGGGTTTTTCAACGAAGGCAATGTAATGGAAAAAGGCTCAAAAATGGACGCCGCGATGTACATAGTATATGGGCCACTCAACACTTTAGTATATACAGCAAAAAACGGAACCCATGAATTCGCCATGGACGCAAAAGGCAGGTTCCAACTAAGGCACGAAAACATAACCATTCCGGAAGGAAAAATATACTCGCCCGGAGGACTCAGAAACGAATGGCTGGAAAAACACAAAGCATTCATAGAAGACCTTGAAAACCAAGGATACAAGCTTAGATTTTCAGGAGGCTTTGTTCCAGACATACAACAAATAATCTCCTACGGCGGCATATTCACATACCCTGCAACAAAAAAAAGCCCTGAAGGAAAGCTAAGGCTAATATTCGAAGCAAACCCAATGTCACTAATAATGGAACAAGCGGGAGGAAAAGGCACCAACGGAACAGAAGACATCAGAACAATAAAACCAGAAACACTCTCAGACAGAACACCACTCTACATAGGCGGAAAAAAAGAAACAGAACTAGCGACAAAGCACCTGTCACAAGAAAACAAATAAAAAACAACAAAAGCCCTGAAAAAAATACAAAGTAAAACAAAAGACCAAAAAACTACCAAAATAAACAGGCAAATAAGACAAAAACTAAAAAAAAACAAAAGCAAAAAACAAAAAAAAGACCTGACAAAAACACGGCTCAAGACTAAACAAAAAAAACCATGGCAAAACAGAAACGACATAAACAATACAAAAAAACAAAAAAAAAGCAAAAAGCACAAAAAAAACAACAAAGACCAACACAAAAAAAAAGACCAAAAAAAACAAAACAAACAAAAACATCTAAAAGTGGTTATTTTTTACCGCGAGAAAACAACAAATCGCGAAGAAAAAAAAATGAATAAAAAAAACCAAACAAAGCACCAAACAAATGAATAAACAAATCAGGTTTTGACTTCATTTGAAAATCCTCGCTTTTTTCAACAGCAGAAACAAAATCCTCTTTCCTATGAACCGTTTCAGCTACAACGACAGCCCTCGCATCCTTAACCCTTTCCAAATGCTCAACCTGACTCTTCAAAACAACTATTTCTTTTTTAGATTCAACAGTTAACAACTCGACATTATAAGAAATTGTCTTAACCAACATAAAAAACGAAAAAAAGAAAACCAATCCAAGCAAAAAAGTTTTCCTTGCGTCAAAAGCAAAAGCAACGACAAGCAAAGAAACAGCCCCTGCGCTTGCCCCCAAAACCCTATCAACAGGATTCAAAACTGAAAATAAAAAAGCTGAAAAAGCCGCGCCGCCAAAAAACAAAACCAAAAAATGCCTCGCGCCTATCAACCTTTCTACAACCAAACCAGAAACTAAAACCAAGAAAAGGTTAGCCAACAAATGCTCATAACCAGAATGAAAAAGAGCGTGAAAAAAAATATTCAAAGGAGAAGAAAATGAAAAAGCAAAAGAATTTACCAACGCCGGGTCCTGAAAAAACCAACCGAAAGAAACAAAAGAAAAACAAAACAAAAGCAAAAAAACCAAAATAAAAGTTCCTGAAAAGCCCTTGAACATAAAAAAAACAACACCAAACTAATATTAAAAATAAACTAACAAAAAAAGCACAAAAACAAAACAAATCAAATTCAACGCCCAAAAGCCCACAAAAAATTAGTAACAACATAACAGAACATGAAAAAGGTAAAAACAAGACTATTTATTTTTCTAAACTATTTATTTTCTAATTAACGCATGAAAAACCAACCAAAACCAATATTGCAAACACCAAGCCATTTTACGAAATATTGCCAAAAGCATTTATTTTATTATATGCATTTTTACTTTTATGGATTATTTTGAACAAACCGCCTACTGGCTTCTTTTAGGGTCCAAAGGAGCTGAAAACAGAATAAAGATAATTAAAATACTTAAAAACAAGCCGATGAACCTGAACGAGCTAAGCAAAAAAACAGGACTTAATTACAAAACGGTCCAACACCACATAGAACTTTTAACAGAACACAATATCCTAAAAAGAGTCGGAAACAAATATGGGGGAATTTATTTTATTTCACAAGAATTCAACGGAAAAAAAGAGTTGATTAAAAAAATGTTAGAAACAATAAATTCAAAGGAGGAAAAATGATGAAGAAAGAGCAAAGTGCCATAAGTTATACGATAGGAATTTTTACAGCTCTTATTATCTCAGTAGCATTAATGAGCATAATCATTGAAGCAATACTGCCTTCAGGCCA
>JBBISX010000024.1:0-9303 GCA_037441005.1 Candidatus Iainarchaeum sp. | reverse complement strand
CTTCTATCATTTTTTTTTCTTCTATTGCGCTTCCTATTTGAACTGCACTTGAGGCTGCGTTTTCATCAAGCGTTGTTGAGGAGAATGTCGCGCCGTGTATTCCGTCTCTGCCTGTATTTCCGCCTATGACTACTATTAGGTCTCCCGGCTTTGCTTCTTTTTTTTCTTTGTCTTTTGGCATTATTCCTATTGTTCCGCAATAAACTAGCTGGTTTGCCAAGTATCTGTTATCAAACACTATTGCGCCGTTTATTATTGGCACTCCTGTTTGGTTTCCGTAATCTGCAACTCCTTTTCTTACTCCTTTGAATATTCTCTTTGGGTGAAATACGCCTTTTGGTATGTCTTTTTCTTTGGTGTCAGGAAGTCCAAAACAGAACACATCCGTGTTTGCTATAGGCCTTGCGCCAAGCCCTGCTCCTTGTATGTCTCTCATTACTCCTCCTACTCCTGTATTTGCACCTCCGTAAGGGTCGAGGGCTGAGGGGTGGTTGTGTGTTTCGCATTTAATCGCTATGTCGTGCTTTTCGTCAAACTCTATTATCCCTGCGTTGTCTGAAAAAGCGGATACTATCCATTCTTTTCTGGTGTTAAGCGATGGTTCTTTTATGAATTTTTTGAAAAGGCTTTCTATTTCTGTTTGTTTGCCGTTTTCTTCGTAAATTATTTTTGCGTTGAATGTTTTGTGTTTGCAGTGTTCGCTCCATGTCTGTGCTATTGTTTCTAACTCTATTTTTGTCGGGTTCTTTCCTTCTTTTCTGTAGTAATTTTTTATTGCCATCATTTCTTCCTTGTCAAGAGATAGCAAAAGCTTTTTGCTTAGCTCCAAAAGCTCATTTTCTTCCAAGCTTGTTATTTCTAAACAGTCTTTCATTTTTTTTCACCGCTGTTTTTTTGAGTTGTTTTTATTCTATAATTTTCAATCAGTGGGTTGCATAACAGCCCTACTGCTATTTTTTCAGCTTTTCTTTTGTCTTTTCCAAAAAAGTAGTATTTTTTTGCGCTTCTTACTTTTATATTTTCACTAGTGTAGTCTGCTATTGATTCTGTTGCCGTTGCTCCAAGGTTGTCTGTTACATTTTCATGGTATTTTACTTCAATTAAGAAATCGTATCCTTTTATCAGGTCTTGATTTATTGAGTATGTTTGGATCACAGGATCTACAAAAAGCTTTTCTGCTATTTCTTTCAGTTTTTCGGTTTTTGTTTCTTCAAGGTAATATACTTCAGAGTATCTTACCTTTTTTATGCCTTTTATCTTTAAGTCTTCTTCCAGGTCTTTTTTTACAGAGGCGCCGACAGAATCAAGGCTTTCTTCAGAAAAAGCTATTTCGATAAAGCTTTGATTTGGCATAAATGATTATTGTAGGAAAATTTTATAATTCAACACTTGCAGAAATTTAAGGTGTGTTATGCCTATATATTTTCAAAAGGAAAAGTTTTCTTCAGCCAATATTTTTTCTTTGCTTAACCCTTTGCTTTCACAGTGGTTTAAGGAAAAATTCGGCTCTTTTACCGAGCCACAGCTTTATGCAATACCCAACATTCATTCTTTCCAAAATACTCTTATAAGTGCTGAAACAGGGACTGGGAAGACTTTGTCTGCTTTTACTGCAATAATAAGCGAGCTTTTGAATTATGATGAATCTGGCTCTTTGGATGATTTTGTTTATTGTGTTTATGTTTCTCCTTTAAGGGCTCTTAACAACGATATTGAAAGTAACCTTTTGGGGCCTCTTGACGATATCGCAAGGGTTTTGGAGAAAAACGGAAGATCTTTGAATATTCGTGTGGCTGTGAGGACTGGCGATACCACTCAGGCAGAGAGAAGTAAGATGCTGAAGAAGCCTCCTCATATTTTGATAACCACGCCTGAGAGCCTTGCGATAATGCTTGTTGCTCCTAAATTCAGGGAAAGGCTTTCAAAAGTAAAGTGGCTTATTGTTGATGAAATACATTCTTTGGCTGAAAACAAACGTGGTGTTCATCTTTCGCTTTCCATGGAACGTTTGCAGAGGCTTTCCCCGGGGTTGTGCAGAATAGGTTTGAGTGCAACTGTTTCTCCTTTGGTTGAAATAGCTAATTTTCTTGTAGGTTATGAAAATGATGCTCCTAGGGATTGCAAGATAGTTGATGTTTCTTTTTTGAAGAAATTTGATTTGAAAGTTGTTTCGCCTTTGGACAATTTTATAGACGTTGATTCTGAAAAGGTCAGGGATTCATTGTATAGGGTTTTGCATGAGCATATTCAGAGCCATAAAACCACTCTTGTTTTTACCAATACGCGTAGTGCAACGGAAAGGGTTGTTCATAATCTTAAGGAAATGTTTCCAAAGTTTTATCATTCTGGCAATATTGCAACGCATCATAGTTCTTTGTCGCGCGAGCACAGGCTGAATGTGGAGGGGAGGCTTAAGAAGGGGCTCGTTAAATGTGTTGTTTGTTCTACTTCTTTGGAGCTTGGCATTGATATAGGGTTTATTGATTTAGTGGTTTTGCTTGGAAGCCCAAAGAGCATTGCAAGAGCTATACAGAGGATAGGCAGGAGTGGGCATCAGTTGCATAGTACTGTAAAAGGAAGGATAATAGTCCTTGACAGGGATGACCTTGTTGAGTGTTCTGTCATGGTAAAGTGTGCTCTTGAGAAAAAGATAGATAAAATAAGAGTGCCTCGTAATTGCATTGATGTTTTGGCGCAGCATATTTTCGGGATTTCAATAGAGGGTAACATTCATGTTGATGAGTTGTTTGCTTTGGTAAGGCAGAGTTATTGCTATCATTCTCTTTCAAGGCTTGACTTTAACGAGGTTATTGATTATTTGGCTGGTCTTTATTCTTCGCTTGAGACCAGAAGGGTTTACGCTAAAATTTGGTATGATGAAAAAACAGGAATGATTGGCAGGCGTGGCAAGATGGCGAGGCTTATCTATTCTCTCAATGTCGGGACTATTCCTGACGAGGCTAAGGTAAAAGTCAAGATAGGTGATTTGTTTATAGGCACTATAGAAGAAGGCTTTTTGGAGAGGCTTAAGAAAGGCGATGTTTTTGTTTTGGGCGGGCAGAGTTATGAGTTCAGGTTTTCGCGGGGAATGACCGCTCAGGTAGCTGCGGCTTATAAGAGGCCTCCTACAGTTCCTTCTTGGTTTTCTGAGACTCTTCCTTTAAGCTTTGATTTGGCTGTTGAGATAGGAAAGTTCAGGAAGCTGTTGGAGTCAAAGTTTTCTTCTGGAGAAAAAAAGCAGGAGATTGTCAAGTTCTTGGAATCTTGCCTTTACATAGATAAATATGGGGCTTTGGCTATTTACAACTATTTTTTTGAGCAGTTCAGGTATTTAGAGGTTCCGAATAATAGCAAAATTATTATAGAAAGGTTCAAGGAAGGTGAAAGAACTAATATTTTGTTTCATTCTTTGTTTGGGTGCAGGACAAACGATGCGCTAAGCGCAGCCTATGGTTTTGCAATTTCAAAGCTAATGCACAAGGATGTTGAGATAAGCGTCAATGACAACGGCTTTATGCTGAGTGTTATAGGCAAAGTGCCTTTGGATAAAAGCTTGTCTGCGGTAAATTCGAGAGATTTGAGAAAAATATTGGAAATGGCTATTGACAATACTGAAATTTTGTCAAGGAGATTTAGGCATTGTGCAATAAGGTCTTTGATGATTTTGCGCTCTTATAAGGGTGATACAAAGAGTGCAGGAAGGCAGCAAATGGCTTCACGGTTGCTTTTGAGTGCTGTTAGGAGACTTGACAGGAATTTTGTCGTTTTAAGGGAAGCGAGGCGGGAAGTTTTGGAGGACGCAATGGATATTGCAAACGCTCAGAAGGTGGTTGAGGCAATAGAAAAAAAGATTTTGAAGATTAAAGTTTTTGATGTTTCTTTTCCAAGCCCTTTTGGCTGGGGCATTGCAATGCAAGGCAGGATGGATGTAATGAGAATGGAAGACAGGCTTGCTTTTATCAGGAGAATGCATGAAATTATAATGGAGCGTATAAAGGAAAAGTATGGGGCTGGTAATGAAGAATATGGCTAATAATGCAATTCTAAGTGGTTTTGATGTTTATTGATAAAGGGGTTGAAATAGTAGGTTTGTTTCTTTGGTTTGATAATGCAAAAGCATTGGTTTGTTCAGACATGCATTTGGGTTATGAAGGTTTTCTTAACTTGCAGGGTATTTTTGTGCCAAGGTATAATTTCAATGAAATAAAGAAAAATTTTGAGTTTGCATTTTCTGAGAAAGGAAAGCCTGATTATTTGATAGTTTGTGGCGATTTTAAGCATGATTTCAGGGGTATTTCTCCTCAGGAATGGAAGGAGTCTTTTGAGATTCTTGATTTTTTGTCAAAAAATTGTAACAAGTTGGTTTTGATAAAAGGCAACCACGATAGTTCTCTTTCTGTAATCGCAAAGTCCAGAAACATTGATTTTGTTGAAGAATTTTTTTTGTCTGAGCTCAAAGCCCTTTTTTTGCATGGCGACAAACTTCCAAGCAAGTCTTATTTGGATAAATCTGATTTGATAATAATAGGGCATGAGCATCCTTCTGTTACCCTGCGTGATGGAATAAAATCAGAGACTTATAAGTGTTTCTTAAAGGGAGAGTATGAAGGAAAGAATCTTTTGGTTTTGCCTTCCATGATAAGCGTTGGTATCGGAAACGACATTACTAGAGAGAAAACGCTTAGTCCTTTGATAAAGGACATAACGGAGTTTGAGGTTTTTGCTGTTGAAAAAGGCGCTTTCTACTTGGGAAGGCTCAAGGATATTATAGGTTAATGTTTTCAGAATTTTTGCGCTTGGCTGTTTTTGGCATTGGTTATAAATTTTGGTTAAGTTAAAGCCGAAAGATCTGGAATAATGATATAATGATTTAAGTAATGTGACGACTTAAGGGCTTTTAGTGTTTCAGTCTTCAAAAGTCTTTAGTCTTTGAATTGCCATACACTTTGTAATTGCTTTTTATGCTTGGTTTATTGTTTGTTGATTTGTGGTTTTTTCAGGTTTAGTATATCTTTTCCATTATTGAATTCAAGGCCATTTTCAACCAACCTAACTTGGAATCAGTGCTCTGTGTTTTTTCGGTCTTGTAAGTCTGGCGTTTTTTGGTTTTTTAGATTAGTTTTTAATTAGTTTTTAGCCTGCCAAGGTCTTGTGCCTATTTTCTGCAAGAATTATTTTTCACTTGTTTTCTTGCCGCTTAATTCTTGAATTATTCTTTTTTTGAATTTTTCATAGTCTTTTTTCATTATTCTTCCTGCAGCAGCCGGTATGTGTCCTCCGGCCCCTGCATTTTTTAGCCCCTTGACTGCCTTTTCGAGTAATTTGTTGACTTTTACTTTAAAGTCCTGTCTTCTTGCAGAAAAATACAAGTATTTGTCGCCTTTGTCTTGGACTACTATAATTGTTTTGTTCGGGTGGAGTTCGTTGCTTGCTCTGTTTATTAGTTCAGATTTCATGTTTTCTTTTGAAAAGAAGTTAAACCAAATTAAATCAAGTTTTTCGTAGTTTTCCTTTTTTTTGTTGAATTTTTTCAGCAATGCGTTTGACATTTTCGTGAGTTTTTTTTCAAGGCGTGAAAATTTTGATTTTAGTATGTCTTTTGGTTTTTTGGCTTTGACCATGAGGTTTAGCAATTCTTTGAGTTTTTTCGGTTTTAGAGATTCTGTTGCGGATATTATTTTGCTTATTTTTTTTAACTTGTCTAGGTTTGTTTTGTGTTCTTTTGCAGATTTTTTTACGAATTCTTTCCATTGCTTTAATTGATTGTCTCCTATTAAGCCAACGCTTGAAATCCATGAAGTTTCTTTAATATTAGCATGCCTTGAAAATAGGTCGTAGCAGAATTTTGAAGTAGGGTATTTGCTTGGTTCTATTTTTCCCAAGTGTTGCGGCTTTACTATGAATGTTTTTTTTGTTTTTAGTTTGTAGTCAGTGTGGTGGTCTATTACTATTATTTTTTCTACTTGGCTTTCAATTTTTTTGGCTTCTTTTTTGTTTTGGTCAAACGCAAAATCAACTATAATTAATTTGTTGATTTTTTTTTGTTTCATTTTTTTTATTGTTTCAGGCAGTATTTCGGTTGTTTTGTATGGCTGGATTATCACAATGTCAGGTGCTTTTCCCCTGATTTTTTTTAGTGCAACGTATGTTATGGCTCCTGAAGATATACCGTCAGCGTCAAGGTCTGGGCAAAGGGCTATTTTGTCTTTTTTCGTTATTTGCTTTATTGCTTGGTCAAACAGAGCCAACTTTTCTTTGCTATTGTAGTTATCCAATAAAATTTGTCATTTTGTGTAATTTCACAAATTTTAAACTTTTTGCAGTTTTACTAATTCGTGGGCAGATGGACTTTGAAAAGGCAAAGCAAGAGATAGAGCATGGAGTTCTTGGTAAAGATTTGATAGTAATAGTCGGGAATTGTGAAGTGGATTACTTTGGCAGGGCAACTTCAAAGCTGAAACTTGGAAAAAGGCTCATTCTAATAAAAGGCGACGGCTCTGTTTCTATTCATCAAAATAGGCTTGTGAGGCCTACAAACTACATGTTGAGCACAAGAATAAGTTGCGAGTTTGGAGAAAACTCTTTGGTTCTGAAAGCTCATAAGCACAATCCTTTTGAAAGCCTTCAAATTTCTTTTTTGTCAGTTGATGACCTTGCAAGGCATAGAATAGAGCTTACTGACGACTTAAGGCTTAGTGGCTCCGAACGCGAACTTAACAAGGCTCTCATGCAGGACCTTTCAATGATAGAGGATGGTCTTAAGCCTATTAATCAGCAGCAGCATTTCAGGAAAGGTATTTGCGATATAGTAGCACAGGACAAAAACGGGTGCTTTGTTGTAATAGAATTGAAGCGCAGAATCGCTGACTTTGAAGGCGTAACTCAGTTGCACAGGTATGTGCAGGAAGTGAACAAAATAAAGGGAGTTAAGGCTAGAGGCATTTTGCTTGCTCCAGCAATAAGAAAGAACGCTTTTGAGCTTTTGTCTCGTTTTGGCTTAGAATTTGCTAAACTTGATTTTGAGCTTAGTTCAGACGCAGAAGAAAAGGCAAGGATAAGAGGTCTTCAGAAAAAGCAGAGAAAAATAACTTCTTTTTAGAAACCAGTTTTTATAAAAAGCTTATTTTGCCTGGTATCTTCATTTTCGGTTTTGTCATTTTTTGTTTTTGTGTTTCCTATTATTTGACTAGTTTTTTTGTCGGAGATTTTTCGGCTGGTTTTTGGTTTTGCATTTGCTTTATTATATTCTGCTTTAAGTTGTTTCCTATTATGCTTTTTGAAATGTCATCAAAAACAATTTTTTCAAGTTGTGTAAAGTTTTGGGCAGGAAAGTCCCATGAAATGACTTTAGACATGCTTTCAGGAGAAAGTTCAAAATAATTAAGGCCGTTTATTTCTTTTTGTATTTTTTCCCCTCTCATGCTAAGATTTTCTTTCATAAGCACAAAGTCAATCTTTGAAAACCTCGTAGTATAAAAAGCATCAAACAACAGGTCTTTTCCCAAAAGCACCATTTCTTCATCCTTGTATTGTTTGTTGTTTAAAAATTCAAGTAAAACAACCTGTTTGAAGTAATAGTCAAAGTAGTTAGCGTTAGTGTTTAGTGATTCAAGATGTCTTTGTCTGTCAAATTCGTTTTTTGAGTCTATGTATTCGTTAGTAACAAAAAAATAGTTTTGTTCTTCAAAATAATTTTGTAATTGGCTTTTTTTGAAATATTCTATTGCCTTACTTTTTTCCGCTCCTGAAATCAGGTAAAGGTTTATTAGGTTCTTTTTTGCGAGCTGTGTTAAAAATTCAAGAGCATTTTTTTCTTTTTCCAGAAGACTGAAGTCATTCTTTTCTGTAAAGCATTCTATTGCAAAGAATAATTCTTTTTTCTTTATTTCAAACCGTTGTTCCATTTAATAGTCTACTACCTAAATTTTTATTAGCCTTGACTTTATAGGTTAAATCTTTTTTTAGTGTTTTTTCCTTATTTTTTGAGTGCTTTTGTCTATATTGGTGGCTTTCGGCTTTTTTTTGTTGTTATTTTTTTATGCTTTTTTTAGAGGAAGCAGTTTTAAGCTTGTTTGTTGTTAATTATTTTTCATGCTTTCTGAAAAAATAAAGCTTGATTTTCCTTTTTTTGAAAAAAATCCAAGGACGGTTTATCTTAATAATGCTGCCACTTCTTTAAAGCCGAAAAAAGTTATTGATGAAATAAATCGTTATTATGCTGAGGTAAGCGCTAATACTGGTAGAGGCGCTCATAGGCTTTCAACAGACGCAACTATTGTCTTGGAAGAAACAAGGGAAAAAACAGCGCAATTTGTTAAGGCAAAGGAACAAGAGATAGCTTTTACCAAAAATACTACCGAATCAATAAACGCTATTGCTGTGTCTTTGGAGAGATCAAGGCTTATTAGTTCGGGCGATGAAATATTGGTTAGTTTTGCCGAGCATCATGCTAATATTATTACTTGGTTTGAGCTTTGCAAGAGGACCGGCGCAAAGCTTAGAGTAGTAAACTTAAAAAAGGATTTTTCTTTTGACTTGGAAGACTTCAAGTCAAAACTTTCGCGAAAGACAAAGGTTGTTGCTGTTGCAGGAATTACTAATACTACTGGTTCTGTTTTTCCTGTTAGAGATATTTCTAAGTTAGCTCACGACTTCGGGGCTTTTGTTGCTTTAGACGGCGCACAATTGGTTCCGCATACGAGGGTTGATGTTAATAATCTTGGTTGCGACTTTCTTTCTTTTTCCGGGCATAAAATGCTTGGTCCTACAGGCTTGGGTGTATTGTTTGTGAGTAGAAGAATAGTTGATAATATTAAGCCTTACAATTTTGGCGGCGGCATAATAAAGTCTGTTTCTTTTGATAGGGTTGAATATGTTAATAGCGCTACGAAGTTTGAGGCAGGCACTTTGCAAATAGGGGAACTATATGGATTCAAAGAAGCCTTGGCTTATCTGCAAAAATTAGGTGGCAAACCACGACAAAGAGTTGTTGAAATTTGCTGTTAACGAATTGTCTTCAATACCAGGCATGACTATTTTTGGTCCTCTTGCCCCTAAACTACAATCAGGCATAGTTTTGTTCGAAATCAAAGGAATTGATTCAGGCGATTTAGCAGTTGCCTTGTCAGAGTACAAGGACATTGCAGTAAGATCCGGCTTTATGTGTGCCGAGCCCATAGTAAGAAGTATTAACGAGAAAGGTCTTTGCAGGGCAAGCTTCTACATTTACAATACAAAAGATGACATAATAACGTTGTCAGAGTCGCTTTCTGAATTGGCAAAAACAATGAGATAATTTTTTTT
>JBBISX010000023.1:5897-9592 GCA_037441005.1 Candidatus Iainarchaeum sp. | reverse complement strand
AACTTGAGGCTAATAGAATTTGCTCTTTTCAAGTTGTGCTTGAACGGAAAGCTCAACCTTGACGAAGCTAAAGTCATAAATTCTCTCTACTCAGGCAATGCTGTGAGTTTCAAAAGTCTCCTAAGGTCAACAGGCCTAGAGGACGAACGATTGTTCAATGCCCTGAACGGTCTCATAAAATCAGGGATCGTTTTGGAAAAATCCGGTTTTTACCATTTAAAAAATTTTGAATCTAAGCTTTTGGAATTGATTGAAATTAAAGGCAAACAAACAGTCCTGCAAGCGTTTGAAAAATAATTTTTATTTTATTAAGTAAGCAAAGCTATTGTTGTGCCTGCTATTATTGGCACGGTATAATTATCATCCATAGGCAAATATTCAGCAAACATTCCAACTATTGATACTATCAATGCTATTTCCAGAGATAATATGATACTAAGTATTGCCGTTGAAACAATTATCCCTGCTATTGTTCCTTCTAATGTTTTATCTTGAATACTAGTTCTTCCAAAGGTTTTTCCAGCTATTGTTGATGTGCTATCACCAATAGTAAGCACTATTATTGCTCCTATGAGCGTTGTTTTCGGTTCCAAGTAGAATAGTATTGAGCATATCAATAGTGATGCTGAAAGCCTTATCGCTGCTATTCCCCTATAATGCTTTTCTTTTTCTCTTTCTGCTTTTTCTACTATTTTTTCCAATATTTTGATTGGCCTTATTTTATTGTGTATGTAGAATAATGCGAAAGTTACCAAAAAAGTCGCAGAAAAAATTATTATTATGGCTTGTTTGCCAAAAAACATTATTACTGCTATTGCAATCATTCCTGCTATAATATGAATTGACTGCCTTACCAGTTCTTTCTTATTTTGCTCCATGTGTTGCAACTCGCGCTATAATTGTTTTTCCTGCATATTTTTTTAGGTCGTTTTCTATTCTTTTGGGGTTATTTGTCGGTATGAAAATCGTTTCCCCAAGCATCGCCATGCTTGCCCCTTCCATACTTGTTATTATTTTTTTTATTTTAGGTGTTGCTAATCCGCTTTGTAGAGTGAATTTTTTTGAAAGCTCCATGAATTTTTTTACTGTTTTGTTCTTTGTTATTTCCTGCATGCAACAAAGCCCCACTTTGTTTATTTGCTTTTTCCACTTTTCACTTTTGATTATTTTTTTTGTTTTTATTGGCCTGATAAAGCCAAGAACAACGTATTTTTCTTTTGGTTTTATTATCCAAGCCTTCTTTGACGGATAAGGCTTTTTTCCTATTAGCAAGCCATAGTACTGTTCAGCCACAACATCTCCTAAACCCGTTCCACATGCTATTTCTGCTTCTTTTGCTACTTCAACCACCTGCTTTTTTGTTAGTTTTTTTTTAAGCAGCTTGTTTAGGGCTAATGCCAAACTTAGCGCACCAGCACCTGATATTCCTAAACCATAACCTATTGGAAATCTTGTTTTGTGTTCTACTTTTACTCTTTGCTTGCTTTTTGTTTTTTTCCTGAACAATTCCAAAACTTTCCTTGAAACTGGCAACCGCTGTTTTTTACCATTTAGCAGAAAAACATCAGTCTTTGACTTACTTACTGTTGTTTTCATTCCTTCAGCTAAATTCAGACTTGCGCCTGTAGAGCCATTCTTATAGATTACAAAAAAACCTGTTATACTGCCAGGGCTTATTGCTATTGCTTTCATCTTTATCTTTATGTTTATTCTTTTTTAATTTGTTTCTAACCTCTGGCATGCAAAAATATTTATAGCTCTGCACAGTCAAAAAAAAACCAGCTGCGCCTTAAACCCGTTTGAACGACTAAGCCGAAAACGCAAAAAACTACAAACAAAAAAAAACACAACAACGACTAAAAACTTAAAAACATTCAAACTTTTGAAAGCCAAATACATAGCTCAAAAAACCACCAACAAACTAAAGCCAAAAACAAACAAAAAACCAAAAAATCATGTTAAAGGCTTAAGACTTAATCTTCCAAAGCAACAAAGCCAAGCTACTTGCCTTGGTTTAATATTTCTTTTTGCAGACTATTAGCGCATGCTCTTTTTCGTATGGTTCTAAGTCTATTATTTCTTTTATTTCCATTTCTTTTTCAAGTTTTCTTGTTTCCTCTTTGTATATCTTGTTCGTATCTACTGTTTGGTTTATCGACCTCGCCTTTATAGTAAGCAACCCTGTTCCTTTTGGTTTCAGGTAGGTTCTGCAATTTTTCAGAAATATTTCTGCCTGATTTTTTTGGCTTATGTCCTGAAACACTATGTCTATACTAAACATCGCTATGTGCTCCAAGTATGTTTGCGGCTGATTCGCATCTGCCAAAATAGGCATTATGTTTGTACGCTGTTCACACAAGTAAACGAACTTTCTCATGGCTCTTGCGCTTATATCTACTCCAAAAATTATTCCTTGTCCTTCTATTATATCACTTATGTGAGATATTGTTGTTCCTTCCGCCGCGCCCAAATATAATATTTTTGCCCCTTTTTTGAATGGATTTTCCTTCAACCCTTTTTTTATTGCAGCCCCAAGTTTTGACCTTGTCGGATCCCACACCCTATACTCTACGCCACCATGCATTACTGTCTTTTCCCCGTAGATGTTTTTTCCCGGAATAAAGTTCTTTGTGGCTATATTATCATTTATTTTATATACGCCATCCGCTACTTCTTCTATTTTCAATTTTTCACCTTTCAGCGTGTTTTGAAATAGTCTTTTTTTGCCGCTATTGAAAGTTTTCCAGCGAGTTTTCTCGCTACTTTTCCTCTTTTGTTCGGCTTTGTAGCTTGTACTTCCTGGTGCTGATACAGGTAGCCATACTTTGGCGGCTTTTTTCCTTTTTTTATGTGTAGAAAAAGCGCTTTTTCAGCCCCTAAAGTCTGTATTCTTGAAGCAGGCATGAATGCCAATTTCTTTTTGCTCCCTGCTTTTGACAACATTTTCGCCCCAATCACCGGTCCTGCAAGAGCCGTGAAATTTGGCAATTCTTCTTTCATTGTCTCTTCTATGTACTTTGCCAACCTGTTTCTTTGTTCCCTCAGTTCTTTACATGTTTTCGCAAGGCTTGTTAGTGCATTCACGTCTTTTTCCGTGGCTTTAGCCCCCATTGACCCTTTTTTTGCTTTTTCAATTTTTTGCGCGGTTTCTTTTCCTATTATTCTCTCTGCCTTCGTTGCCGTAAAGTTTTGCTTGTTACCAGTCATTATCAGTGTTTCAAGGTATTTGTCATTATCTTGTATCAGTTCTTGCAGCTCCGGAAAGTGAACCGAATACCATTCCTTGAGCTGTTCTATCAGCAAATTTGCCGTATTATCTATGTCCTCAAGCACTCTTATTGCTTTTATTATATGTATGTCATGCTCCGAATACTTTTCCTGTATTTTTTTCTTTGTTGCCTGTATTAGTTTTTTTCTGAGTTGTTCCTTATCCATTCAGCTTTACCCCCAGCCAACTTTCTAATTCAATTATTTTTATTCTTTCTTGTTTCATCGTATCTCTTTCCCTTACAGTCACAGTATTGTCTTCCTTCGTTTTATAGTCAATAGTTATGCAATACGGCGTTCCGTAAGAGTCTTGCCTGCTATACCTTCTCCCTATGCTTCCTGATTCATCATAGTAACAATAGAAATTTTGCATTAGTTTTTCATACAGATTTTTTGCTATTTCCGCCAACCCATCCTTTTTTACAAAC
>JBBISX010000023.1:0-5822 GCA_037441005.1 Candidatus Iainarchaeum sp. | reverse complement strand
CCTCGGCGGTAACCTTATTATTGTCCTTTGTTCAGCTATTGGCCTCTCTTCGTATAAATTATCAAGTATTGCGAATATTGGCCTGTCCACACCAAACGCTATTTCAATTACATGCGGAGTTACTTCCAAGCCTTCTATAGTCCTTGCAGTCATTTTTTGGCGAGAGTATTTTTCATGCTGTTTTAAATCATAGTCTGTCCTGTCGCTTATACCACACATCTCAACCCAGCCATAGCTTTTGAGTTTCACTTCTATATCCCAAGTGTCTTCAGAGTAAAATGCTCTTTCGTTTTGATGGTGCTGCCTTATCCTTATTTCTTTCAACCCAAAGCTTTTGAATAGCTTGTACGCAAAGTTAAGGTGCCACGCATATGCTTTATTTTTGAGCAATTTTTTTTCTATTGCCTCTTCCACACTTGTCATTTCCGCCTCTTTTCCCTCTTTTTGCTGTTTTTCAGTCCACAACGGCATTTTTTCTTTTTTAATTTCTTCATATTTTAGCCAATCGTTTTTTGTCTCTGGAAATAATATGGTCTGACTTTCTGCCTGAGTGAACTCCCTACTTCTTATTACATGTTGCCTCGGCGAAATTTCGTTTCTAAAAGCTTTTCCTATTTGGAAAACGCCAAAAGGCAGCCTGTCTCTAAAGAACTCAAGATAGTTCTTGAAAAGCAAGTAAGTAGTAGTTGCTGTTTCAGGCCTATTGTAAGCCTCTATGTTCGTCCCTATTATTGTTTTCAACATCAGACTGTATTTTTCTATTTTTGGAGAGAGTTTTTTACCTGTTGGCGATTTTATGTTTTTTCCCTGTATTATTTTTAACATTTCCTCTTCAGTCATGTTTTCCGTTCTCAGCCCCGTTGCTTCCTCTATGAGCTTATCAGCCCTGTATGACTCCTTTCCATCTTCAGTCATTATTACCGGGTCCTTAAAGCCATCCAAATGCCCCGAAGCCTTCCACACTATCGCAGGAGTTATGAGCGGATATTCTATTTCAAAGAAACCTTCTTTGTTGAAGTGCCTTCTTATTGTCTCCTCTACTTTATTCTTGAGCCTTTTTCCTAATGGCCCATAAGCATAAAACCCAGCCATGCCGCCGTATATCTCAGGCTCGGGACCATAAAAATAAGCCTTCTCCTTTAAGTAACTCGTTAATTTTTCAGCAAAGTCTTTGTCCTTTTCCATTTGTTTTATTCTTTTGGACAAAAGGCTTAAAATTGCTCTTTTTTTGTTTTTGATAGCTTTTTAGTATTTTCATTGCTGTTTTTCTTGTGCCACCGTAGCATAGCGGTATTGCAGCCGCTTCGTAAGCGGCAGGCCGTGGGTTCGAATCCCACCGGTGGCTTACAGACACAACAAAACAACAAAAACCAGCCTGAAAAAAAAACCACAAAAAAAGACTTTACAACTCAAGACAACGGTCTTTAAAACAAAAAAAAACATAAGACAAAAAAATTAAAACTTAAAGCAACTTATCATTTAACTTTACAAAAAAAAACCACAAAAAAAGCATACGGCTTCAAACTCCTAAATTTCCAAAAAAAAAGATTTAAAATCGTTGAACTTTTACCACATTAAATATTACAGCTTTAGCTTTTGGTTTCGAATTCACTGGCCAAACTCAAGACCAGAACCAGCGACCCTTTAAAGGATAATGTTTTATTTTTGAATTGATACTTATTATTGGTTGTTATGTCTCTTTCAAAGTCACTGAGCGACTTGGAGTCAAAGATTAACGAAGTAAGACTCGAAGTCATAAAACGGCATTGGTCCGAATTGTCAAGACCCGGCTTCATTTACTTGCTTTCTAACTTAGTACCACTGCTTGAAGATGTTTTTGCATTGTTTCAATCCACTTTACTAGAACTTGAAAAATCAAACGAAAATATTCCAGAACTCAAAGTGCATTTAGATGAATTATCAAAGACAATAGTTTTGTTGAAAAGAAACAAAGAAATGGAAGAAAAAAGACAAGAAAAGGTGAAAGAAAAACCACTGGAATTTGCCAATGACCTGCCTTCACACGACCTTTACTCAGACCTAGAACAAAAAACCCTCGCTATTCTTTTGAAATCAGTTTATATTATTGACAGACTACGAATAGTTCTGCGAAAAAGAGAGTCTACACAAAAATTAGGCGGCGTCCAACGCAACGTCCTCTCTATTCTTGAAGAGCGCGAAAAAGAATTGGAAGAACTAAGGCAAAAGTATGAAGAAATAAGAAAAAACGCGTTTTTCGGCGTAGTACACAAAGACAATTCAGTTGACATAGAAAATTCATTGAACGAGCTTTTACGAAAATCAGAAGCAGAAGTAGCCTTAGCTAGAAAATCTTTTGAATCAGCCAAAACAGGCTTCGAAAGTCTTGAAAGAGGAATGGCTGAATTGGAAGCAAGACTTACCCAAACAGAAGAACTCCAAAACCAGACAGTATCAAAAGCTTTCGAACTAATAGCAATACTCAAAAAAGAACGCGACTATGCAAAACGCTTGCTTATGGATGTTGAACACGAAACACTACAATTGAGAAGTGTTTATTCTAAAGAACTTTTAGGACTCCAAGAAGAAAAATTGAATTACAGAAACTCAATTGAACAAAAATTCGTTGATGAAATAAAATCCCTAAAACGCGAATTAAAAGAAAGAAACGACTTAATCAAACAACTACAAGAAGCCGCTATTTCCAGAGAAAACAAAATCATAGAACTAGAAAAAGAAATGGATACCTTAAAAGCAAAACACAAAACATTCAGCAGACACTTAAAAATAAAAGAAAACTTAAAACAACTTGAAAAAAAACCAAAAGAAGAACCAGACTAAAGACCCTTTCTACCAATTACTCTATAAACCACTAAACAAAAAACACACATAAAAACCACAAACCAAAACAATTGCAACTACATAAACATAAACCATTAAATGAAAAATCAAAAAACTTGTTGAAACCCGAAAAAAACCACAACAAGAATGATTTAAGCCAACCAACTCAAAAAAACTAGGCAAAGACTTAATACAACTTAATTCAAACTGTTCTCCAAAACAAAAAAAACAAGAAAAAACCTAAAACTAAAGCCACATAATACAATAAGCACTACAACAGCCTTGGGAAACCAATTTGTGAAGCGGACCGAGTGGGATTTGAACCCACGACCCCTTCCTTAGGAGGGAAGTGCTCTATCCAAGCTGAGCTATCGGCCCAACAACAAAAAAAAACAAAAAAAACATTAAAAAAACAACAATACAAGACAGGAAAAAAGCTTTTATAGTCCAGCCCTGTCTTTTATTTAAATGATAGAAAAAGTAAAAACAGGAATAGAAGGGCTAGACAAAGCTCTAAAAGGCGGGTTCCCAAAAGGAAACATAATACTCATATCAGGCGGAGCAGGCACTGGAAAAAGCACCCTCTGCCTACAATACCTAATAAACGGAGCAACACTCTACAACGAAAAAGGCCTATACGTCTCAACAGAACAAACAAAAAAAGAAATACAAAAAACAGCAGAAAGCTTCAACTGGAACCTACAAAAAATAGAAGACACAGGAATGCTAAAAATAGTATACTTCGACATAGTAGAAACAAACAACTTCTTAGAAAAACTCTACGAACTCTACACAACATTCATGCCAAAAAGAATAGTAATAGACTCACTCACAACACTCTCAGACCACCTCATAGTTTCAGGAATAAACACAAAAAAACCATACTCACTAGTAAAAATAGGAGAAAGCGTCTCCCCAATACCACAATCAGAAAGAATAATCACAAAAAACCTCCAATACCACCTAATGAAAAAACTCCGCCTCTTCGACTCAACAATACTCCTAACCTCAGAACTCTTCGAAGGCCAAACCGGCCTAAGCGCAGACCAAATATCAGAATTCATATGTGATGGAGTGATGATTATGAAATTACTCATAGTCGGAGATTCTATAAGCAGAACAGTTGAAATAAAAAAAATGAGATATTGTTATATAGAAAATGCAATGCAATCTTTTGATTTTACAGAAACAGGAATAAAATTTACATGAAAATTAAATTCTAGGAGCGTTATTATGAAAATAAAAGATAGTTTTGTAGGGGTTTTTATTAAAAGGTTCGTTTTGCCTGGATCTCAATATTTTGATAGACCTGGATTTGTAGATTTTAAAATATCTGGAAAGACAGACATTTACGCACGACAAATTTTTTATCCAGAGGAATTTTTTGTAAAATTAGAACAAGATATAATTAGCAAATACCAACACCTGGGAAAAAAAACACTTTACTCTTTTGGAAAAAAATTTGGGTATAGATTTGCAGAAGCTGGAAAATTTGAAAATATAAAAGATCATCCTGGAGAAAAAATAAAAGACTGGATATTAATAGCAAGTAAATTTGTAGAAGGAACATATGCTACTACAATAGAAAGTAAAGTTGATGTTTCAAAAAAGCTAACTGATTATTACCTTAAGAATTTTGTGATTTTAAGGAAACTAGGCTATGACTACATTTTCGCAATGGGAGGAAGTGTTGGTCTAATGTCTTGGATATTTCAAGACCCAAAAATAGAAGGGGTAATTCATAATATAAAAAAAACAGACAATTATTATGAAGCAACTGCTACAAGTGCTCCAGTGGATATACTGAAAGAAATGTATCCTAATGAAGAAATATTTATTGAAACGAATATCCAAAATATTTCTGAAGATTTAAATTCTTATAGACAATTAAATAAATATGAAAAAATATCTTATGATAAATCATTCCAAACATATCTAAATTCTGGTTTTATAAAATATAATCAAGGAGTAGTCGAAATAAAAAATCACAGATTTTTTTTATTTGAAGTAAGCGGTACTTACCTATTAGAAATGGAATTGAAAAAAACTAATGAAGAATTTTTAAATATTCTATATGAAGCTGCAATATATACTGGAGAAAATATCTTTAGCGATTTTACTTTTAAGATAAATGAATTATTTGAATTATTATCCGCTCTTGGATGGGGAGAAGTACTATTAATATCAAAAACAGACAAAAAAATAAAAGTTTTAATAAACCATTTTCCGTGGTCAAAATGGTATAAAGAAATTGACTTTTTAATAATTAATGGCTTTTTGAGCGGCATTTTTAGTAAAATACTAAATAAAAAAGTAAGATTTAGAAAACCTCTTATAAATCTATCTAAAAATTACCTTAGTATAATTTTTGAGGCAGACATATGCTAAATATTGGACAAATAGAAAAAAAAATTTATTCGTTAAGAGAAGAACACCCTCTCATTATCCCACAAATAGACCCAGAAAAACATAATCAAGAAAACATTATTAAGATAGCAAAATCTCTAGAAAATTTTAATATAAGGTATTTGGCAGTAGGTGGGTCTTTTGTAACTCTTCAAAAATTACAAAACTGTATAGATGTGTTAATTAAAGATTTCGATTTTTCTATTGTTACTTATATTAGCAATACCAATAGTTTTTCTATAAAAGGAAAAAAAGGAAAAACAGCAATGTATTGGATGACTGTTTTTAATGCTAACAATTTGTATTATTTAAGAGATTCTTTAATTTATGGAGCAACATTGTTAGATACAGAAAATGTAGAACCTATACCTACAGCATATGTTTTTGATGAAAGATTTTCAAATAGTTCGGCTAATTGGCTTACACAACCTAATTTAATTCCACATAACAAACCAGAGATAAGCATAGCAACTGCGCTTGCTTGTCAATATTTAGGAATAAGGTTCTATATAATGGCAGGCGGCTCAGGTGCTATTAAACCACCACCAATAAAACACATTGAAGCTATTTCTAGAAAAACTAATTTATTTTTAATA
>JBBISX010000022.1:7433-9912 GCA_037441005.1 Candidatus Iainarchaeum sp. | reverse complement strand
ATTAACAAGATTAATATAAGTATAAATGTAAGCAACTAAAATCCTAAGCAAAACAAAAAGCGCTATGAACGCAAAAAAATTTTCTTTTCCTGAATATAAGTCAACCAAAAAAGCAACACCAATGGAAAGCAAAGACAAAAAAAGGCTAAAGAGAGAAACTAAAGAAACATTTTTCCAATTATTGAAAGAAATGTAAACGGACTTTGGCAAAATATGTAAAAAAGAAATTTTCTCAAGAAGCGAAACAGGAAAAACGAAATAAAAAACAAAAACAAAGAAAAAGGCGATAATGGCGTCCAAAGCAAAAGCAAGCAAGTAATTATTCGTAAAAAACAGCATTAAAACAACTTGAAAAACCGCGGATACTACAAGATACAAAAAAACTACAAAAAAAACTATAGGAACAATTACTATAGACTTCTTCAAAGAGGAAACGAAAGAAGAAGAAAGGCTTATCCTTTTTCCAGAAAAAAAATCAGCAACTATGAAAGAATACATGGAACTAAAAATAATGTCAAGAAAAAGGACAAACAAAGAAGCCAAAAAAAGAAAAATCAAACTAAAAAAAGAAGGCAAAGGAAACTCAGGGTCAAAATTTCTAATAACTGAAACAGAATAAAGCATCAAAAAACCATAAGCGAAAGAAACAACGAGTTTAGGAATTATTATTTTAGGGTTGGCTAAAAAAATTTTTATTGAATCTTTTACAACTGAACCAAGCAAAATCATAACTCTACTACCTTGCCAAGTTCGGGCACAATAGGGTCAAAGCCCTCATCTTTCAAATCTTTAGCGAACTTTCTTGTTATTTCTTTATCGCCATGAACACAAATCACTTTTTCAGGGTTAAGCTTGTTTATCGCTTTGAAAATCTCAGACCTGCCAGCATGGGCACTGAAATCGTAATGTTCCACGGAAGCTTTTACACTAACGTTGATTCCTTCTAGGTTTATTTTACCTGTTTCAAGCAAAATCCTGCCTGGAGTTTCTTCAACTTGATAGCCAGTCAGAATTATCTTAGAATTTTTATTATTGTATATTTCAGGAAGATAAGCATAGACGCTTCCGCCCTGCATCATACCGCTTGTACAGACAATCACAGAAGGTTCCTTTAATGCTTTTTTTCTCATCTTTATGTTTTTCACCCAAGTGACCTTTTCAAGAGCCTTGCGCAAAAATTTGTGGTCACGCAAAAAAGAAGGATTATTCAAATAAATTTTTGCAACAGCCTGGCCCATGCCGTCAAAATAAATCGGCGCATCAACCTTATATTCTGCAAGAACATCTATTAGCTCTTGGCTTCTGCCGACTGCAAAAGAAGGCAACAAAACATGGCCGCCTTTTGAAAGAGTCTCTCTTACAGATTGGATAAACTGCTTTTCCGTCTCTTTCCTGTCCGGATGGTCTTTTGTACCGTAAGTGCTTTCAGTAATAAAATAATCGCATTCTTTTATTTTTTCGAACTGGGCAGGAGAATGAAGCCTTGTCTCTGCATACCTGTAATCCCCAGAATAAACAATAGTCTTGTTGCGCAAACGCAGTTCGGTTATTGCAGAGCCTACGATATGCCCTGCATCATACATGACCATTGAAGAATGCTCAGTAATATCCATGTGTTTGCCATAATTCACAGGAAAAGTAAATTTTTCTGTCTTGACTATTTCTTCCTTCGCGAATTTTGCATCCATTCCTTCCAAGCCGGCTATTTTCAAAGTATCAAACCACAAAACCCTAGCTATTTCCAAAGTAGGCCTGGTCATATAGACAAGGCAGTTTGTCTCTTGAAACAAATGCGGCAAATTCCCGCTATGATCCAAATGGGCATGAGAAATTATTGCTGCATCAAGATTGACTTTCACCGGCAAAGGATATTCTATGCCTGAAGGAGTAAGCTTAACGCCATAATCAAGAAGAATCTTATCGCCGGAATCTACAAGAAACGCACTTCTGCCGACTTCCTGAGAAGCGCCTTTAAAAGTTATTTTAATCATGAAAACCAAAGAAAATGACTTAAGAATAAGTTTAAAAGCATACTTAAAAAAGGTGCATTAAAACCCTGTTTTTTGTTTTTTTATCCTGAATCAACATTGCTGCGGGTATTTAACCCAAATAAACTATCTGTTTGCCTTTTTTCAATTTGCTTCTTTTTGCGTACTTGACCAAATAATGCGCAGTGCTCTTTGGAACCCCTAAAAACTTCTCAATTTCCCTATAAGTCCTGTCGTCCTTGTGCAACTCAACTACTTTGGAAATTTTTTCTAAATCTAAACCCAAAGGCCTGCCGCGGGAAGACTCCACAGAAACCTTGATGCCGTTAGCCTCCAAAAAAACACGAGCCTTTCTTGAAAGCCTTTTGATTGCACTCAAAGGCATTCTTAATTCAGCAATGCCTTTTCTTTTCAAATCAAGCAAAACAGAAAATTTAGGAGGCCTGGAAAAATGGACAAAATCCATAAACAAAAAAACACAGAAGAAATTT
>JBBISX010000022.1:4600-7409 GCA_037441005.1 Candidatus Iainarchaeum sp. | reverse complement strand
AAGGCAAAGACGATAAATCATGTTAGCAATAAGTAACATGGATTTCTTTGGAAGAAGAAACCGAATTAAGTAGCTTTAACACTGAACCTTTGTTGTTTTTTGCTTTTTATTTTGTGAACGGCTTTAGGATTTGCATTGAGTTTTTTATTTGCTTTTAATTTATGGAAAAAATAATAGGCTAGTACAAATGCCCAAGCTTATCCTTCTTCGCTAAAATATAATTTGAGTTATGAGAGTTCAAATCCGCTTTTACGCCGGACAACTCAACCACTTTCAGCCCGAAAGATTCCAAAACAGACTTTTTGGAAAGGTTGTTGGAAAGCAAACGCAACTTTTTAACCCCCAAATGCTTCAAAATCTGAGCGCAATGCCCGAAATTTCTGGAGTCAACTTCAAAACCAAGAGCAAGATTGGCATCAACGGTATCCAAGCCATTGTCCTGAAGAGAATAAGCCTTCAATTTGTTCAGCAAACCTATTCCTCGCCCTTCCTGATCTTTTGCATAAATTATTATCCCATTGCCTTCTTTGCCTATAAGCCTCAGCGATTTCTCCAACTGCACCCTGCAATCACACCTCAAGCTATGAAAAACATCGCCAGTTACACAAGCAGAATGTATCCTTACCAAAGGAAGATTCTTGTAATTGCCTTTTATCAAAACCAAGTACTCGGCACCTGAAACTATGTCCTTATATCCAAAAGCACTGAAATCACCGAACTCAGTGGGCAAAAAAGTCTCTGCAACGCGCACAACAGAAAAACCAAAAGACAAGCGATAAGAAATTATGTCTTTTATTTCAACTACTTTCAAATTGAATTTCTTTGCAAAACTCCTTATGTGCTTCAGCCTTGCCATTGAACCGTCCTTATTCAAAACTTCACAAATTACGCCAACACGTGGAAGCCCTGCAATGTCAAGCAAATCAATCGTTGCCTCTGTATGCCCAGCCCTTGCCAATACCCCGCCTTCATTGGCAACCAATGGAAAAACATGACCAGGTCTGCGCAAAGATTCTGGCTTTGAAGAGTCGGAAAGAATTGTTTTTATTGTTTTCAGCCTTTCAAAAACGCTTATTCCAGTACGGGTTGAAGAAGCATCAACCGAAACAGTAAAGCCTGTTGAAAACCTGTCAACATGGTGAGTCATTTTAGGCAAACCGAGCTGAAAAGTCTTCTCTTCAGTGATAGGCACGCACAAAAGCCCTCTTGCATGCTTCAGCATGAAATTTATTTTGCCGGCATCAACGAATTTTGCAGAAACCACTAAATCTGATTCATCTTCCCTATCGTGAGAATCGGCAACAATAACCATTTTGCCTTTTTTCAAATCACTGGCAGCAGCAACCACATCATCAACAGACATTAAAAATAAAAAACAAGTAATACTTAAAAAAGTTACATTAATCAAAAATGAGTTACCTTATTTCCTTATAAACCGAACCTGGAAATTTGCCTTTTATCAAATCATGGGAAATCAAAGCGCACTTCAAAAGCAAAGGCCAAGGATCAGAACCAAAGCTATTGAAAGCCGCAGCGCCTTGATGCCCGCCAAAATCGCCTTCGAAAACATTTTTAAGCTGCCTAAACACTTCAACAAGGTCAAAGTTGTTGCTCTTACAAAAAAACGAGCTAGCCCTGGCGCTTATCCTAACCTTGCCTTTGTCAGAATAACCGCAAAAGGCAATATCAGCACCCAACTTAATTAAAGAAGAAGCCGCATCAGCTTCAAATGCACCAACCTCGGAAACAGCTATTACCTTGTCACCAGAACGAAAAAACCTTGCCCTTTTAGCAGCCTTGAACAAAGCGACCCTTTCAGAAAAATCCTTCGGAAAATAAAACAAAGAACAGAGTTTTGTGTAAGAATAACCAGACTTTGCCAAAGCAACAGACATTATTGAAAAAGTGTCTTTGCCGGCAATTGCAAAACCTGCAGAATCAGTGACTATGCCGGCAGCAATACACACATAAGCCTTTTTAGGAACAACAATGCCTTTTGTCGAAGAAAGGAGTTTGAAAACCACTTCAGTACAAGAAACAGAAGAAGGGCTTATCACGGAATTTTTTTTAGGGACAATAAGCTCTGCATCCTCATAACGCTTACGGTGATTATGATGATCTACCACGTATTTCTCGCCTGAAAAAGATTCAAACTTATCTAACAGAGACCCAAGCATATGCTTTGAAGAAAAATCAAAACATACAAGAATGTCAAAAATTTCCAAATCAGGATTTAAAAAATAGCCTAAAGAAAGATTTTCCGCAAAAACTTTTGCCTGCGAATTCAAGTGATCAGGCACGACCAAACGGCAACTTGCCTTTCCTTTCAACGCAAACAACACCGCAGCGGCGCTTGAAAAAGAGTCAACATCACAGCCGGAATGGACAATCAAACCTGCTTTTTTCCCAAAAATAAAAGAAAAATCAGAGAGCATTAGTTTTCCTCTTTATGCCCTTTGTCCTCGCCTGTCTTTTTCTGTAAAGACTCTATTTCAGCCTTCAACTTATTCATTTTATCAATCAAAATTTCTTCCTGCTTTTTCAAAGTCTTGAGCCTCAAATCAAAAGTTTCCTTCTGCTCTTCCAACTCTTTCTGGACTTTTTTTGCATCGGACAAAAAAAGCACAGGGCCAACAGACTTGTAAACCTTTTCCTCCTTGCTTTCCTTAAGCTGCTTTATAGCCTCATCTAAAACATTTAACTGCAAAGACAAAGATTGAGACTGAGCCTCTATACCTGACAACTGAACCCTATTCCTTTCAAAATCCTGAATCAATTTGTTCAAATCAGACATCAAAAACCTCCGTTG
>JBBISX010000022.1:0-4590 GCA_037441005.1 Candidatus Iainarchaeum sp. | reverse complement strand
ATTCTGACAAAGAGTAAACAGCCGTGAATAAGAATAACAAGAAGCATTCAAGGCATGCTTATCTTTGGCAATAATTTTAAGCAAAACAACGTTTTTATTGGTTATTATTTCAACAAAAGAACGCTTTTCATAAGCCTTGTTTGAACCAACCGAAACAGCCTTGGAAGCTGCAGAAGCGAAAAAAGCAGAAGAAAACTCAAAAAATAACTGCTTGGACAAAACACTATCGCCCAAAAAAAACACCAAAAAATAAAGGAACACAAAAAAAATAAAAAACAAAGACAAAAAAGACCTGCAGGAATTTTTAAGACTTGAATTTCCTGTTTTGAGCTTTCCACTAATAGCCAAGAATTTATGGCAATTGGCCAGTTGCTCTGCTGACAAATGCTTGCTCAGGCTTTTCAGACTTTCCGAAGACAACAAAAGTAGCTTTAAACGGCTTTTACAGTTTTTGTTATTTTATCTCTAGTCTTGGAAAAAACTTTAAACCCACAACTCGGGCACCTTATAAAGCCCGGGGTAATACTCTCTACTTCCCTACCACACTGAAGACACTTGTAAGGCATTCAATCACCATCCTTTTGCTCTGCCGAGATTTTTTCTTTCTCTTTTTCAACAGAAGAAAGTTGTTCCAAAATTTCAGGAGTAAAACTCTTAAGCGACACCATTTGCCCAATCAAAGAACCAACAAGGGTCTTAGGAATGTATGCACCGCCTACAAAAGTGGCATTGCATTTTCTACACGAAAAAATGCCCTTGCTTTTACGCTTGACCTTTAAAGAGCCACAAGAAGGGCATTCCATTAAAGCCTTCTGCTCGGGTTCAACCTTTAAAACCCTCTTTCTTATCCCAACGCCGTACCTTGAGCCAAAACGCCCAGTACTACTGACTTTTTTAGTCTTACCCATTAAAAACACCCAAACAACGTACTAATATTACTTAAAATATTACTTAATAAACCTATAATAACTTTCTTAAAATTTTGCTATTACGCTCAGCCATGTCCAAAGCCAAGCTTATCTCTTCAAACTTGAAAGACCCTGAAAGGCCCTTTTGGAAAGCACAAATACTATCATCGTCCAAAAGAGAAACAGAAAACCTGGCGCTCATTGCCTGCTCTTCCTCAAAAGAAGGGTCCGCAATTATAGTATTGCCTATCTTTGCAAAAGTGCACATAATAGGCTTGTTCTTCAATTTCAATTTCCCAGCATACTCGCCAGCAACAATTTTCTCGTCTTCAACCTTTGGAACTCTCGTATTCAAAAGAGAACTCAATGCACCCAAAGAACAAGCGTCAAAAAGGTTTCCATCGTTGTTAATGACATAAATGTCAATATAAGCCATTAGCACTGACTCGCCTTTTGAAAGGCACAAATCCTTGAAATCAATGGCTTTTGACTCCCTTATGCCCCTATCAACAACCCTGGAAAGTTCTATAGCCTCACTATTCGGCGGGCCTACTTCAAAATCAGGGTCAGCCATAGGCAGCAATTCAACACCAACGCTAATACTTCCCTCATCAGGGGTATCTGGATAAGGCTCGCCTATTTCAAACTTCACGCCAGCAATTATATCGGTTTCACCCCATTGAACCCTTGCAGAACCATCAGCATTCTCACTCACATTATTTTTGACTGATATCTGCCTCAATTCATCAACCTTTCTGCCACCTAACCTCTTACCTTCCTTCAAATCACTGACAATCTTATCTACTCTTAAATCCCACAAACCAGAATTCATTCAATAACCTCCTTTTCAGAATCAGAAGGCAAAGAATACTTTTGCTTCAAAGCCATTTTCTGAATCTCATAAACCTTCAAGGAAGCGTCCAAAGCCATTTTGTAAGCTTCCTCCCACTCCTTGCGAGAAATAATGCCATCCAACTGCAACAAAACTATTTCGCCAATGTTAGGCAGTATAGCAACAGGAATGTCAACAGCATCAGGAGCATCCTCTTCTTCCTTATTCAAATCAACAATCAGTTTTCCGCCAGCTCTCCCTACGCTAGTGCCACAAACCAAATCACGCATTGGCAAACCAGCATCAGCCAAAGCAACCGAAGCAGCGGTAAGAGCTGCTATTCTCGAACCAGCATTACTATCCAATATCTGAACAGAGACATCTATTTGAGTATTGGGAAAACGCTCCAAAAAAAGCACTCGTTCAAGAGCCTCTCCACAAACCTTGGAAATTTCAATCTCACGCCTGCCAGGCTTGGGAGCCTTCCTCTCAGGAACAGAAAAAGAAGCCATCCTATAATTGAACTTCACAATAGCCTTGTAAGGCGAAGCAGTATGCTTCGGCAAACATTCACGCGGCCCATAAACAGCAGCCAAAACCTTGTTCTGGCCCCATTCCAAATAAGCAGAGCCATCAGCACGTGGCACCACGCCGCAAGTTATTTTAATAGGCCTCAACTCGTCAACCTTTCTTCCATCTAGCCTCTTTCCTTTTGAATCCACATAAACCACAGAATCTTTTTTCTTAGCCATCACTGACCAACCTCTTCACCTTGAACAAAACTAACACCTTTAACAGGCTCAGGAACATTCAAAAAAGAAGCAATCCTGCTCGTCAAATTATCCATATGAGCCTCGGAGCTTATTTTCTTCAAAGCCTGTCTAAGCAAATCAACATTCCCCCCTTTAGCCCAAATCCTTCCATTCCTGCCAACTATCATAGTACAACCAGTCCCCTGTTTGAGCACAGCCAACATGGAACCGTCGCGCCCTATGACTCTCGGCACCTTCACCGGAGAAATGTTCAAAATCTCCCCGCCAAAAAACAACCTTGGAAAACCAAGCTCAACTTCGTTCAGCTCATTCACCTTAAGAACTTTTGCAGAAACTATACTGCCTGGCTTTAACACCTCTCTCAACTCCTTCTTCAAAATAAAGCTCAAATAAAAACTATTTATGTCAACGCCATAAACAGCAAACTTCTCATTCACTATAACCCCGATCACAATATCGCCAACTTTAGGAATATATTTTCCTTCCAAAGGAACCACGGAAGCAAAATCAGAATCGGTATGAACCAAACCCAAAGAGTCTGAATAAATATTTCCTTCCCTCACAAAAACATGAGAGCCTAATTTTTTCCTTTCTTCCGTCACCAGTTCGCCTGGAACAACTATTTTTTTAGACACCAAAAAACCACCACCCTAAGCATCAATAACCTTGGATTCAAAATCACCATGAGTAAGATGATTAAGCTCATTGAACAAATCCTGCTTTATTCCTGCAGGAATCTCCAACAGAGCAACCAAAGAACCGTCGTTTTGCCATTCTTCCCTCTTCACTTCAAACTTCTTCAAAATGCCGATTGACTTGGCAGCATAAGAAGCAGGCACCTTGACAGCAACCTTCAACTTATCCATAGAAATAGGCAAAACCTTTTTAAGGTGTTTTAAAGCCTCTTGGACAAGCTCCGAAGTGGGCTTGTTAATGTCAACACCAAACTTTACCTCTTCAAGAGCAAGCTTTATCCTTTGCGGCGGATGAGGCGCCTTTGTCTGCGGATTCATACAATTCCTGGAAATAAAAGCAATCAAATCATTCTTCTTTTTCTCCAAAAGCTCGCGCCTTTGTTGGGTAGTAAGCTGCACCTCGCCACTCAAAATTATCTTTTTCGCTATTTGAACAACGTCAGTGGTCCAAAAAACTTTTCTCAAAGAATCTTCGCCTTTAACCTCGCCCTTGTGAGCATCCTTGAAAATCCTGTCAATAGCAAGCAAATCGCCAAAATCAACATCCTTGCCATGCTTCAAATCCATAGCCAAGTAAGGATCAACAAGAATCTCAAACTTCTCTCCTGAATGTTCAAAACGTGCAATTACTGCGTCTTCAACCCTTACCATCTTAATCTTACCATTCTACAATATTCTACAATATAACAAACAAAGCAATAAATTATAAAACATACCAAAAGCCACTAAAAACAACTACTTCTGCTTTCCAAGAATGGAAGCCAATTCTTCCTGAGACAAATGCTTGAAAAACTTGGAGGAATCAACATAAACCAACTGAAGCCTCTTTAAGTCAAGCTTCTCCTTCTCATCCAAGCCCAACTCAAGAGACTTTACAACCAACTTTACGGCAGACTCAAAAGGCATATTATCCTTGAACTCCTTCTCCAAAAACTCCATAGCCTTATTCCTGTTCTTGCCTATGGCAACAGCGTGGTACTCGGCAAGAGCACCTGAAGGTTCTGTTTCAAAAAGCCTTTTGCCAGTGCTATCAACGCCGCCTATTATAAAAGAAATTCCAAAAGGCCTCATGCCACCATACTGAGTATAAAGCTGCTTCAAATTAGAAATTTCCTTCACGAGAGTCTCTATCTGAATAGGCCCGTCATAATAAATCTTGTTTTCCTGTGCCTTCTGCCTTGCAATACCAACCAGCCTTCTTGCATCCCCGACAAGCCCTGCAGAAACAGCGACAATATGGTCATCAATAGGAAAAATCTTCTCAACAGAACTTGGAATCAAAAGCCTACTACTGATCTTCTTATCAGCGCCAAAAATAACACCACTGGAATACTTACATGCAACACCCATGGTGCCCTGAGAAACTATCTTAGAAGCATACT
>JBBISX010000021.1:0-10057 GCA_037441005.1 Candidatus Iainarchaeum sp. | reverse complement strand
GTCCGAGAACTAGTCATAGGCTAATTCTGTTGGCGTTGGCCCCAAACTGATTTTTGCAGATTTGGATTCGGATGTTGTTTGTATGGAATACATTGATGGCTTGAGGTTTTGCGATTGGCTTGAATCATGTACCAATAAAAACTATTTGGCGATTTTTTTGGAAGGGCTCTTTAGGCAAGCCAGGGCTCTTGATTCGATAGGGCTTGACCACGGCCAACTTGCAGGCTCTGGAAAAAATATTTTGGTAAGAAACGGTATGCCTGTGATAATTGATTTTGAAAAAGCTTCTCGGGCTAGAAAGGCTCATAATGTGAAAGTGTTAGAGGCTTTTTTGTTCAGGCGCAAGAATTCAAAAATAACAAAAAAAATATTGTCTTTGTTTGGAGAATTGCCTTTTAACTTTTAATTTTTGCTTTTTTTTTGTTTGGTATTCTAAAGCTTTTATTATTGGTTTAATGGTTTTTTTGTTGTTGTTTTTTGGTCTTTTATTCTCCTTTTATTTTCACTATTTTTTTGGCAGTATTAGTTTTGGGTATAGCTCGTTTTCTATTTTGTCGATGCAGGGGCTGTTAGTGTTGATTTTTGTTTTTTCGTTTATGGTTGTTGCCATTACTTCTATGTTTTCAATGTTGCTTTTGCCTTTTTCTCTGATTTTTTTGACTAATTTTTCCAGTTGCTTTATGTCAGTATGCAGGGACATTATTGCGTGGGTTTTTTCGTTTGCTATGGCACTTTCCATTTCTGCTATTACGCTTGGATTTTTTCTTAGGAAGTCTTTTATTTCTTCGAGTTCTTCCTGTTTTGAAAAGTCTTTCCAATTGAAGGTTGTAATTGCTTGTATGTCCAGCCCTATCTTTTTGAAATCTATAAGGGGAAAATAACCTAATATTATTCCTTTGTTTTCCAATTTTTTTCTAATTAAGGCTATTCCCGGTCTTGAGGTTTTGAGTCTTCTTGCTATTTCCTGGTCAGAAACACGCCCTTCTTTTAGTATTTCAAGCAAGATTTGTAATTCTCTTTTTGACAATTTTTCTTCCATAGTAATTACTTTTAGTATTATTTTGATTTAAATTTATTTCTTTAAGTAATAATTTTTTTCGTTTTTTTTTAATAAAGTTTTTATTTGTTTGTGTATCCTTATTTATTTGTATTGGAGATAAGCAAAAAAGGGGAGTAAATTAGATTGTTGGGTTTTGGGGCCAAAAGCAAAAGGCTTTTGGCCTCGCATTTTTAGAGCTTCATAATTTTTTATTAGGGCTGTGAGGAGGTGATTTTTATGAGGAGGATTATTTGGGATGAAATGAGAGAAATGCAGGCAAGGATGGATGAGCTTTTTGACGAGTTTTTTAAGAAGGACCCTTTTGTAAACAGGCGTCTTTTGGGTTCCGGTTCAAGTTTGCCTGTTGAAAGGGATTTAAGTACTCCGTTGGCTGATTTTTGGGAAACGGACAAGGACTTTAGGGTTGAGTTGGATTTGCCTGGCATTGAAAAAGGCAATGTTAAGGTGAATGTCAGCAAAGGCCTGTTGGAGATAAAAGCTGAGAAGAAGCGTGAGGAAAAGAAAGACATTAAGGGCGTTCATCACTATGAGCGTTCTTACTCTGGCTTTTATAGGGCATTTTCTTTGCCTCAAAACGCCGATACTGACAAGGTTGATGCAAAGCTTGAAAATGGCGTTTTGAAGGTTGTTATTCTGAAAAAAGAATTGCCAGAGTTCAAGCAGAAGCAGATAGAGGTAAAGTGATTGGGTTTTTTCCCATTTCTTTTTTTTAGGAGGTGTTTTGATGAATATTGTTCCAGTGGGGGAACGAGTTTTAATAAAGCCTTTGGAGGCTGAAGAAAAGACTGCTGGTGGCATTTATTTGCCTGAAAGCGAGAAGGAGAAAAGCCACAAAGGCGTTGTAGAGGCCGTTGGTAGCCTCAAAGATGTCAGTTTGAAAAAGGGCGATATTGTTTTTTTTGAGTCTTATGCGGGCTCTGAAATAACTATTGATGGAAAAAAGTACAAGTTGCTGAATGTAAAAGATGTTTTGGCTAAGGTTGAGAAGGAGTGATTGGCATGGCTAAGAAGATAATTTTCAACGAGGAAGCGAGAAGGGCAATTTTTACAGGGGTAAATAAGTTGGCTGATACTGTCAAAGTCACTTTAGGCCCTCAGGGTAAGACCGTTGTGCTTGAGAAGACTTATGGTTCTCCTACGATAATAAACGACGGTGTCACTATTGCAAAGGAAATAGATTTGGAAGACCCTTTGGAGAACATTGGTGCGCAATTAATAAAAGAAGTGGCTTCCAAGACACAGGACATTTCTGGCGATGGAACAACTACTGCTGTTGTATTGGCTCAGGCAATGATTGCAAACGGGTTAAAGTATATCGAGGCTGGTGCAAATCCTACTGAGATAAAGAAGGGTATTGAAAAGTCTGTTCAGGTTGTTTCTGATGAATTGAAGAAGATGAGCGTAAAGGTTGACGACGGCACTAAGATACGGCAAGTTGCTACTATTTCAGCCAACAATGACGATGAAATAGGAAAGCTTATTTCCGATGCCTTTGCAAAAGTCGGCAACGATGGCGTGATTACGGTAGAGGACAGCAAGTCTTATGATACAAGCCTTGAGGTTGTTGAAGGTATTCAGTTTGACCAAGGCTTTGTTTCTCCTTATCTTGTCACTGATGCGGCAAAAAAAGAGGCTGTTTTGGAAGACGCAAGTGTTTTGATTTGTGATTTCAAAATAGATTCTTTGGAAGATTTTATTCCTGTTCTTGAGTTGGCTGCCAAAAGCAGAAGGCCTTTGTTGATAATAGCAGAGGACCTTTCCGAGACTATATTGCCCACAATAATTTTGAATAATTTGAAGGGCGTTTTCAAGATAGTGGCTGTAAAGGCTCCAGGCTACGGCGAAGAGCAGAAAGAGACTTTGGAAGACATAGCTGTAATGGTAAACGCTAATGTCATAAGCAAAGACAAGGGCATGGTTTTGTCCAAGGTAAAAGAGTCCGACTTCGGGAGCGCTGATAAAGTGAGGGTTGAACAAGATAAAACCACTGTTTATTCAAGTCAGCAGAATGAGTCAAAGAGAAAGGCAAGGATAGAATTGATAAAGAAACAGATAAGCCTTGAAGATTCGGAGTATAAAAAAGAAAGGCTCCAAAAGAGGCTTGCAAGGCTGACAGGCGGCATAGCAGTAATAAACGTTGGTGCTGCAACTGAAACTGAATTGGAAGAAAAGAAAGCGAGGTTTGATGATGCTTTGCATGCAACCAAAGCCGCGATCGAGGAAGGAGTTATTCCTGGCGGCGGAGTAAGCTTGTTAAGGTGCATGCCAAAAATTGACGAAACAAAATTTGAGAATGAAGACCAAAAGCTTGGAGCGGAAATAGTGAAAAAGGCGTTGGAAGCTCCTTTGAGGCAAATAGCTGCAAATTGTGGCAAAGATGGGGCAGTAATACTTGAGAGGGTAAGGTCAGAGAAGGTTGGCTTCGGGTACAACGCAAAAACCGACAGGTTTGAGAATTTGGCAGAGGCAGGCGTGCTTGACCCTACTAAAGTAACTAGGACTGCTTTGCAGAACGCTGCTTCAATAGCCGCAATGACTTTGACAACCACTGCGGTTGTGGCAGAGCAAAAGAAGCCGAAGCCAAAGCAAGAACAAGGCTTTGAGGAATGAAAATTTTCTCAAAGTCATTTTTTCTTTTTTATTTTTTTATTGTAGAGGCGCTTTTCCAAAATCATTGTCATTCTGATTTTAGGCTTTTAATCTGACTTTAGTGTGTTCTATAGTTCTATCATTAGAAGAAATTTTATTGTTTATTAAACTTTTTTTACGAAAATGCAAGGCACGGGGCATGCATCTGCAGCTTCTTTGTTTTGGTTATACTTTTTTTCGTCAACTATTTTTACTTCGTAAATTCCTTCTTTATTAGAGCCTTTCAAGTGTGATTTGTCTCCTTGCATTTCCCAGTCTTCTGGGTCAATCGCGGCGCAAGCACCGCAACCGATGCAAATTTCCTTGTGATGTTCTACTCTAAACAAAACCATAAAACCACTTTCTAAAAATGATTAGGTAAAATTATAAATGGTTTGTGCCGTTAATCAGGTCTTGTTAATCACTTAAAGTTCAAGAATCATAACTTATGCCAAAGCCTTCTGCTATTTCTTTTGCATGGTTGGCTACATCTGGCTTTTCAATTATTTTTACTATAATACCTTTTTCATCTACTAAGAAAGTTTTGCGTTGAACACCCAAAAAAGTCTTGCCAAAAGCATTTTTTTCTTCCCAAACACCGTAAGCCTTCAAAACTTCCATGTTTTTGTCAGAGAGAATGGGAAATGGAAATTTGAATTTTGTGGAAAACTTTTTGTGGCTCTCAATGCTGTCTTTGCTTATGCCGACAACATTAATTCCTTTTTTTGCAAGCTTGGAATAATTGTCCCTTAGGTTGCAGCCTTGGATGGTGCACCCGGGCGTATTGTCTTTCGGATAAAAATAAATTGCAAGCTTTTTGCCATTGTAGTCTTTTAATGACCTTTTTTTTCCGTCTTGGTCAGGCAGGGAAAATTCTGAAGCAAAAGAGCCTTCTTTCAAATTAGTCATAACAAAACCACCAATAACCTAATAATTTATTAAAAATTAAAGCTAAAAAAGTTTGCAATTGTTAAAAAATAGGTGCTTAGACTTAAACTATTTTGGCTACCCAAAGGTTAAAAGCATTTAATTCTTGAACCTTTGCTTTTGTTTTTTTTTTTAAAAGGAGCTCTATTAAGTCGTTTCTATTCTAAGCATTTTTTTTTGTAAGTTCTTTTGGCAAAACCCAAAAAACCCTAAAGCCCTTGATAAGACTTTCATTAAAAAGTCGTGCCGAATGTTTTGCACAGCTTTGCTTTTTTTGAAAAAGAAATAGAAAAAAGCACTTACTTTAGAGTGCTTTCTTCAATTTCTGTTATTTCGATTTCTTCAGAATTGGCTAAATCTTTTTCTATTTCCGCCAATTGATTTTCCAGTGCTTCAAGCTCTTTTTCTGTTTCTACTGAGTCCAAAGCCGGGGTGCTTGGACTCGGAGAAGCTGTTGGGGAAGGGCTTGGAATCACTGTTGGTTTTTGGTTTTCTGGTTGTTGAACGCATCCGAACAAAAAGAGCGATACCAAAGCAAGTGCAATTATTTCTTTCATTGTTCTTCACCTCCTTCAACCACTTCAATGTTAGTTGCTTCTTCTGTTTCTTCTTCAGACAAGGAATTGATTACTTGGCCTAGTTCACTGTTATTTTCTGATTCGGAAACAACAGCTTCAATCTTTTCTTTTGTTTCCTCAGAAACTTCATTGTTCTCGGAAATTTCTCTCAAAGCTTTGATTGCAAACTTTATCAAAATGAAATCTTTTTGGATTTCAAAGTGAGCAAGCCTTAATGCCAAGTGTGCTTTTTGCATGGTATTTATTGCAGTTTCCTTGTCTTGGGCTTTGGAGAAAGTAGCCTTAAGCTTTGAGTGCACGTCTTTTAATTTTACTATGTCTGCATCAAGCTTTTCTTTGGCTCTTTCCACTTTCGAAGTGTCTTTGCCTGAAGCCTTGAGTTCTTCTATTTTTTTACCCAACAAGGTTGAAAAATTTTCAGCCCTTTCAATGAACTTCACGTATTTTTCAAGCGTCTTTGTTGCTATATTTTGCTTTACTCTAAGCATGTTCTCTTCCAAAATTCTTTTTGACTCTTTTGATATTTTAGCTAACCCAGTCGCATTAAGGTCTTTTGCTTTTAAAGCTGTCATTCTTTCTTCAAGAGAAGAAATTATTTTTGCCTTTGTTTCTTCGTCTAAAGAAAGCTCCTTAATCTTATCAATGTTGGCTTTAAGTTGAGAGTTAACTAGTTCTCTTGCCTTTTCCCTTAATTCAACTTTTAGCTTTTCTTTTTCAGCTGTTTTTGCTGAAGCTACTTTGCTTCTTAAAGATTCAAATTCATTAGTATTAGCTAAAATCAAATCTCTTAGTTGAGTGTCATCAACAGAAGCAGGTTTTATTCTATTTTCAGAAATAGTAGCCAAAAGTTTTTTTCTTTCTTCAAGCCTTTCCCTTTCAGAAAGCTCTTTCAAAGGAAGAACAGAAGAAGGCTTTTTTTGTGGATCCTTAATAACAGGCGTTATTTCTTTAATATTTTTCAATGCCTCTTTAGGGTCTCTGACCTTAACATCGGCACGGCCGCTGACAGGCCTGGTATTTATTTCAGTAGTTTGTACCACTGTTTTAGTCTCTGAAGGGCTTTGATAAGCGTTTAAAGTATTGGTGCCAGTTGCAGATGTGTCATCTGAATTGGTCGTAGCAGTGCCTTCTTCAGCAAGGGCAAAGCTTGAAGCCAATACCAAAAACAAAATACTTGCTAAAATTTTTTTCCTTAACATGGAAAAATGCACCTCCGTTGCAAGCAATTAAGAAATAATTAACATTATTTCTAAAATAAAAGCTTTACTTAGAGGTTTAATATTAACTAATAAATAATGTCAAGCCTATTATCCACAATAAAGCCTTATGGCTTGGCTATTAGGATTAAAAGGCAGTCAGTTTTCCAGTTCAAAGCGCTTTCCTTTAAAAGCCCTTTTCATTTTTTTTCTATAATTTATTCTTTTATTTTTTCAATTTCTTCTTCTATTGTTTTTTTTTTCAGGCAGGAATATTGTTCTAAAGTGGTGTGTGCCTTCTTTTTGGCCAAAGCCTTCTCCGTGAACTGTAAGAATTCCTTTTTCTTTTGCCAAGCCTATGACAAATTCTTTGTCGGACTTTATGGGCAAGTTTATTTTAGGAAACGCGTAGAATGCGCCTTTTGGTTTCACGCAGCTCAAGCCTTGTATTTCGTTTAATCTTTTGTAAGTAATGTCCCTTCTTCTTTGTAGTTTTTTTACCATTTCCTTTATGTGTTTATTGTTGCCTTTAAGTGCCTCTTCTATCGCAAATTGTATTGGCGAAGGAGGTGAGAGCCTGAGCCTCGCGAGTTTTTTTATTGTTTCAAAGTATTCTTCCATTTGGTTGTTCGGGTCGTTTTTGTAAAGCCATCCGCCTCTAAAGCCTGGCGCTAAATAGTTTTTTGAAATGCTTCCGTATGTTATGGTTGGCACGTCTTTTGCAATTGAAGCTATTGGGGTGAATTTCTCTTCGTCGTAAATTATTTGGTCGTATGTTTCGTCAGAAAGTATTATTAGGTCGTGTGCTCCTGCAAAGTCCACTGCTTTTTGCAAAGTGCTTTTTTTAAGAAGCGAACCTGTTGGATTGTTCGGGTTTATCAGCACCATTGCTTTTGTTTTTTCATCAATTTTATTTTCCATGCTCTCTATGTTTATTTCCCATTCGTTTTCTTCATCCAAGTAGTATTCTTTTGCTTCTGCTTCAAGAAAAGCAAGTTCGCCGTTGTACATTGAATATCCGGGGCAAGGGACAAGACAGCTTTCTCCGGGGTTAAGCAGGGCTTGCATGGACAATATTATAGCTTCGCTGCCTCCTGTAAAAGTCATTACATCTTCTTTTGTTATTCCTTTAGCTCCTGTTCTATTAGCATAGTCTGCCACTGCTTTTCTTGCATTTTCGTTTCCTAATGAATCTGAATATTTTTCTCCTGCTTTTTGGTTTGAGTTAATGGCTTTCCAAAGGCTTTCTGGCGCCCTAAAGTCAAAGGCTATCGGGTCGCCTATGTTAAGATATGTTATTTTTTTTCCTTTCTTTTCAATCTCCTTTGCTATTGGCACTAAATCTCGGGTAGCGTGCTTTATTAGCGTTGCCCTTTTTGCAGGTTGTATTTTTTTTGCCACAGACTAAATTTTTTTTGAATGTTTTTAAAAACAGCACTGTAATAACATTTTTCTGCTTTTTTTTTGATTCGCCTATTTTTTATTGATTTGTTGTTTAGTTTTTTGGCTTTTTCAAGACTTTTTTGTAATGTCATGGCTTTGGGACGGCTTTAAGGTAGTTAGTCTTCAGAAGTAAAAATCATGGGATATTTAAAGCTTAAGGAGACTTAGTCATATCTTGCCTGAAAAATAAAAAAGTCTAATGCAGAGTCTAAGACTTAATGCTTTTGATATAATAGTAATTAGAATAAATAGCAATTGGAATAAAGTGTGAAACAGAAAATCACGACAAAGACCTAAGGCTTTAGTTTATTGATGAGTTGCAAGTCTTTATTTTTCGGCTATTATTTATTTTTAGTGTTTTTTTTCAGGTATTGGCAGTTCTATAAGTTTTTTTTCTGATTTGGTCAAAACTTTGTGCCCGTTTTTTAGGACAAGTATATCGTCTTCTATCCTTATTCCGAATTTTTTTGGCATGTAAATGCCGGGTTCTATTGTTATTATGTCTCCTTGTTTAAGCGTTTCTCCTTTTCTTTTTGACAAAAATGGTTTTGAATGGATTTTTTTTGTTAGCCCGTGTCCTAGTCCGTGCCCAAAATATTTGGCGAATTTGCCAAGTGTTTTTTTCGCGTGCAGGTAAATGGCGTTTCCGTCTGTGTTAGGTTTGATTAGTTTGATGCATTCTTTGTTGGCTTTCAGGACTTTTTCATAAACTTTTTTTTCTTTTTCGGCGGCTTTGCCGAAATAAACGGTCCTTGTAAGGTCTGAGCAGTAGCCTTTTACTCTTACTCCGAAATCTATTACGCAGAAGCCTTTTTTTAGTCGTGTATTTTTGGGTTTGTGGTGCCATTCTACCGCGTTTTTTCCGAAAGCAACTATTGTTGGAAAAGATTTTTTGAGTCCAAATTCGCGTATTTTTGAACTTATGAATTTTTCTATTTCAATTTCTGTTTTGAAACTGCCTTTTTTTGCTTTTTTTAGAAATTTCGTAAAAATATAATCTGCTTTTCTGCAGGCTTTGGTTATTGCTCTTGCTTTTTCGCTCATTTTATGAGAGGAAAGTGAAAATCTTTATAATTTGATTTAATTTTTTAGTTATGGTGGTGTTGCTTTGCCAAAAATCAAGTACCCTAAACTATTTTTGCTTTTTCTCAGTTTTTTGTTTGCTTATTTGATTATTTCGGGAGAGTCTTTTCAGTCGTTGGCAAAGCCTTTGTTTGATTTGGGTTATGGCGGTGCTTACTTGCTTGGCTTGTTTTTTGCTTATGGTTTTACAGCAGCTCCTGCAACCGTGTTGTTGATAAAGTTGAGCGACTTTTTAGGCGATGTTCCTGTTTCACTTTTAGGAGGGATAGGTGCTTTGACCGCTGACTTGGTTTTGTTTCATTTTATAAGGCATTCTTTTGCTGATGAAATAAAAGAATTTTCAAACGAGGAGCTTTTCAAGAAGTTTTATTATGCTATTCCTATGCGAATTTCTGAGAAAGTAGTGCCTGTTCTGGGAGGCTTGATAATTGCTTCTCCTTTGCCTGATGAAATAGGCGTTGCTATTTTGGCTTCTTCTTTCAATGTCAACAGTAAGACTTTTGTTATCATGTCTTTTGTTCTGAATACTCTTGGTATTTACTTTTTGGTTTCTGCATTTTAGTATAAAGCGTATAATATAAGTATAATATTATGCGTTTTGATATTGGTGTTTTTTTTAGTTTGGTTAGTGTATGGTTCTAAATTTGGCAAATAGGCACAGGGCTAAAAAGGAGAAAATCACGATTAAAAATGAGGATCAAAACCTTGCGGGCCAATGTCTAAAAAATCAAAACAAAGTCCTGTCACTTTAGGCTTGTTTTGTCTTTCAAACTATTTTTTTGTTGAAATTCTGAAAGCTAAAGTAAAATATATAACTAAAGTAAAATATATAATAAAGTCTTATGTCGTGAGCATGAAAAGTTTATTTTTTATGGTTGTTTGGTTTTTCAGTCCAATAATTCTTTTTTTTTGTTTTTTTTTGGTTTTGTCAAACCGGTTAGGGCTAGACATTTTTTGATATTAGCGGATAATTTTATTATTTTGTTGTTTGATTATTTTTTAATGCTTCAGCCAAAAAAGCTTTTGTTTGCTCCTGCAGGTATTCCGCTTTGCACTAATCCTCGTGATACCGAATCAGGCATCAAGCAAACGAGATTATTGGGGCTTGGTGCTATGGAACTTGAGTTTGTTCAAAGTGTTTT
>JBBISX010000020.1:0-10163 GCA_037441005.1 Candidatus Iainarchaeum sp. | reverse complement strand
CGTTTTTTTCTAATTCAATTATTTTTAGTTCTAATCCTTTGAGTTCTTCTTCTGAGGCTTTTATTGAACTGAGCTCATAAGCATTGAAATCAGTTTGTTCCGCGTTTTTATCTATAATAGTTTCAATCTTTTCTGAATGCGTAAAAACAGCTGAAAGCAAAACAATAAGCAAAGAAACTAACGCTCTAACCAATGCATTATTTGAATATTTTATAGAAGACCCTCCAGAACAGACTCATTATGCCTTTTTTAGTCCTTATCGTTTTTGTTGCTTCATGATATGTTATATCTTTTTCTATTTCATTAAGCCTCTTTGTCAGGCTATTCATTTTTGCCTGGTAAGCTCTTGTTTCTATAAGGCCTTTTTCAAAGTACAATGATTGGTTGTTTTTTATTTCTTCTAGTATTCTTTCCCTTTCCTCTTTAAGTTTTGTTATCCTTGTCTTAAAGCTTATTTGGTTCATCAACTCGTTTTTTGCCTCTATTGTTTTTTCTATTGCTTGAGAATATTTTGTTTCGTATTGGCTCATCGTGTCAACGTATTCACTCATGCTTATTTTTCCTTCCACAAAGCACTTTACCTGTGCATCTTTTATGAGTTCAAGCAAAAGCTTTTCTTCGTCTTCCAGCGTTTTAATGGTCTTTTTCAGTGTTATCCTTTTTATAAGTATTACTCCTAAAATAAAGAAAACCAAGCCAGAAGCCAAACCTAATGAAATCGGCGTTGAATTTTGAAGCATGAAAAACCCGTAATTTATTGCGCCTTTTGTTTCTATGCTGTAAGTAAGGTGGGCTTCTTTCAGTACGTCTAAAGCTTTTCTGAATTCTCCTCTGTCAATAGCTATTTTTGCAAGCTCTCTCATTTTTTTCGTTTTAGCCACTTCAATCATTTCAGATTCGCTTTTTCTTATCAAGCTGTCAAGGCTTTCAAGTTCTTTTATTGCTTGTTTTGCAATTTCAATAAGAGCCATTGCTTCGTTAGTATTTTGTGCTGCTTGGTCGTAGTCTCCACTAAGCATGTTTATTTCTGCTTCTTCAAGCAAAGACAATATTTCCCTTGCATTAAGGTTTTGCTTTATAAGCTCCACTGCTTCGCTCCTTGTTTTTTCAAGCATGCTTTGCGCTTCTTCTTTTGTCATGTCTCTTATGTAAAGCGTGACTTTGCTTTTGAAGGTGAAAGGGATTTCTTTAGTGGTTTTTTTGTCTTTCACTTCAAGCGTTCCTTCTATAGTGAAATCGAGTTCGTGCTTTCCAGGCTCAAAGTATTTCGGCGCTATTATTTTTACTATCAAAGAAACTTCTTGGTCAGGCCCTAAGTAGTTTATGTCAGGGTTTTCAATGCTCAGGTATTTTGACAGCAAACCGCTGACTGAAGCCTTTAGATTTTTCATGATTTCTTGCGAAAAAGGGTTTTTTACTTTGACTTTGAAAGATTGGTCTTTTCCCCTGACAAGCTCAAATTTTTCAATTGTCTGGAAAAACTTTTTCACTTGCTCTTCAGAACTGAATATACTTCCTGTTGCAAAAGCTAAGGCTGGTTGGCTGGCTGTGCTTTGAGCAGTAGGAGACGAAACTCCTGCTACTTGCTGTTCCTGTTGCTCTTGTTGCTGTTCTTCTTGTACTGGCAAAGCTATTACTGTTACTTGAACTTGTTCGCTTCTTGTTTTTTGTGCATTGCTATCAGGCGTGGCTGTTGCGGTCAAAGTAACTTGGCCAGTTGAAGCGCTTTCGCTTATGTCAACAGTTATTGAATTGTAAAGCTCTTCATCCACCTTTAAAGAAGTTTGGGTCGCTGTTTGTGAGCCGCTCTTTATAGTCCAACCTTCCGGCAAAGACCACGTAAGAACAACGTTGTTTGCATCTTCACTTCCTTTGTTAGTGACTTTTGCAATAAAAGTTTTGTCAGTATCGCCTTGGGTTACCACACTTTCATAACTTGTTATTTCAACGAACATGAAGGGGCCGCCGGCAAGGCTTATTACAGTTCCAGAAACACTTGCGTTTTTTGGCAATGCAACCGGGTTTTTCGGGGTTATTGTTATTGTTATTAAATCAGACCTTTCGGTTGTTTTTGTAGTGACATTAACATCTATTGTTTCGGTACTTCCTTGAGGCACTGTTACTTCATAGGCTGAAGGATTTGGTTCTGAATTTAAGTAAACATTTTTTTTCGGGTCCCAATTGTTTGTTATTTGGAAAGTTAGTTCTTCATCTCCAGTATTAGTAATGTTCAAGTCTCCTAAATAAATATTAGTGTCAAGGGAACCGGTTTTGACCCCTAAATCGCTTGGGGACACTGTATAAGTATAATCCATCAATGCATAGAATTCGTAAGTTTCTGAATTTGCATCGTTTCCCGAATCGTCTTTTGCGTATATTTTGTATTGGAACTGCTTATTCAAATCTGTAGGTATGTAATATTGGTAGTTATAGTCACGGTTATAATCCGTTGGACTTTGTGCCAATTCCATTGGCAAGTATTGCCAATCGCTCCAACTGTTGTTTTCATCATAATGCCACCTTAAAAGGAGATTGACCTCTGTTATGTTTTTATATTCTGTTATGTTTGCGTCAAAAACTATTTGAACTTCAGGATCCAAATTTGAGTTGTCATCAGGAGTTATTTTGTTGCCCCATACTTTTGGAGCGGTTTTGTCAGCTACATTGACCTGCCAAGACTTGAGCGTAGAGTTTTTTGCTATGTCAGTTGCTCTGAAGTTTACATCATAAGTGCCTGCGTTAAGTTCGTTTGCATCTATGACATAAAAAGCCAAAACATTCTTGTCATCGTAATAAATTCTTTCCTTTTTTACAAAATCAGGGCCTGTTATGTTCATGTCAACATAGTCTATTTGGACATTATCACTAATGCGGGCCCATACATTCAGGTCTGTTATGTCGTTGGCATCATAAGGCGTATTGTTCCAGTCAATAAACTCAGGAGGCGTAAAATCGTTAGTTTCCGTATTTCCAACATAAATATTCATTGAGTTTTTTAATTTTACATATTCTGCGTTGAGATCTCCCAAGCTGTTCCAAGGGTTGAACACGCTATGGGCTATTTTGCTTGAGAAATAGTCGCTTGGCTCTACTATTCCTGTGTAAATTTGCCTTGTCCAATAATCATAATCAATGTCGTCATAAAAATTTGTTGTCGTTGACAAAGGCAAACTTGATTTTTTTTCAAGGTAAATGCTTCCAAGAGCATCAGAATTGTTTCTGTTGTATGCTGCTAGGTAATTTGCATCCCCGAAAATTGTCGTACTTCCAGAGCCCTCGTTGTTTATGTCATAACTTGAAGTCGTTTCTCCAACCCTATAAGAAAGCCTGAGGAATTTGTTTACATCAGTAACTTTGTAGTCGTCATAATAATAATTCCAGTTCTGTGTTGATTTCGGCCTTGCGTTTATGTCAGTAATGTAATAGTTTTGCTTTGCATAAAAGTAGTAAACTACATTAAAGTCCATTTGCCCAGAGGTCCCTAAAACTCTTATTTTAGAAAATACCGGGCCATTCAAGTCAAGATAATAATCTGGAGAAGTATCGCCATAAGAGCTATAAGTGTAAATACCTGATCTGGATTCAGGCCCAAGCATGAATGGAAAAGAGCCTCCGAGGTTTGAATTTGTCCCATTTTTGCTGTATATTGCATAAGCGTTTCCGCCAAGGTTGAGGTCAATGAGCATTTTCAACAATGAATTTTCTATTTCATAAACAGAGCCTGAAAAAGAAATGTTTAAGTCGTTCTGATAATTTTTATCAGATTTTGTTCTTGAATAACTCACAAAAAAGTTCCGCGTCTCGCCCTTGTCAAACGAAGCTAAAAAAGCTATTTTTCCGTAAGATATTTTTCCATTAAAGTCATTCAAATAATTTACATCATAAACCTGGATTGGCAATTCAATGTAAGAATTGCCGTTGAAGTCCAAGACTTTTATGCCTTCCAAGTCAGCGTAATAGTTGAAATCAACAGTCATTTCTAAAGGCTGGAACCATCTTTGAATCTTATTCGGCTCTGTTACATTGACATCTATGCTAAATGGGAAAACTTGGTTATTATAATCCATGTGTTTGTCATACCATTTGTTTGTTACATAAAAAGCGTTTTCAAAAACACTGCCAGAAATTCTTATGCTATGCCAGCCATAGTTATTGCCTGCCTTATAATTATACTGGTATCCGTTCATATCTCCAAAAGAACCAACAGGAGTCATTGAAGCATTTTCAACAAGCGCCTCGTTGTTAGGCCCTATTATGTTTATTGTCGGGTTAGCTTTGGTAGTATACACCACTATGTTTACATCTTGCCCTTGAGTATAGTAACCTCTTGGCTTAGAGCCAAGGTAAGTCTTCAAAGAAAATTTTGGTATTGAAAGAACTAAAAAGACAGCATCGGAGTAATCCATATAATTCTTATCGCCATAGCTCGCCATTATTACAATATAATAATTCCCGTCTATTACATCCGAGGCGTCCCAACTATAACTACATTCAAATATAGGCCCGTTGCCACAATTAACCGAATCAAGAGTATTGTTAATTATTGTATTTCCAAGAGAAGTTGAAGGAGAATAAGTAACCAAGGTATTTATTTGTGGCTTTTCCCCAAAGCCTACTTCAATGTTAAAATCAATGTTTTGTATGCCTGTTATAGTTTCATTGCCGTTAGGAGACACAACCGAAGCATAAATGCCGTTTTGGTCGTAGTGATAGCCAATGTCAATTGTGCCGCTATCAAGCTTATTATTAGGTTGCGTAGTCCTTCTCTTGAAAAAGTCGTTTGAATCAATGTCGCCTTTATCAACCAAAAGCAGGCCGCCATTAGGCAAAGAGTTAAGCAAAAAGTTCCTGTCGGTATTATCCCCTATAAAAGGATTGCTAGTCAAACCGGTTTGGAAATTAACATCTCCAACATGCTGATTAGAAGCTCCGCCAATAGTGTTTATGCCAAAGAACCCATTGTGGGATACGTCGCCTGCAAAAGTACCGCTCAGCCCAGTTCTTCCATATGCAAACAAGTTTCTTTTTATACTACCTGTAAAAGACCCGCTATTCCTTATTCCTGTAGAAGTCGTATTATTAAAATCAACAAAAGTATTATTGTAAATACTGCCAGAAAAAGGCGAAGAAGAAATATGGTAAATAAACTCAGTAGCACTATTGTTTTTTGCGAAAATATTGTTGAATATTTTGCCAGAAAAATTGGCGTTAGAATATAAGTAAGTATAATTAGTAGAGTTTGTAATTCTATTATTATAAAAATTTCCAGAAACAAAGCTGTAAAGACCTATTGCCTGAGTTGAAGTAGTTGAATAAATGTTTGATATCGTATTGTTGTTGAAGTCTCCGCTGAAAGACCCGCCATAAGGCTGCAACCAAACCCTGGTATTGTACAAATCCGAAATGTTATTGTCTGAGATGTTGCCGGTTACATTGAGAGTATAAAGCACATAATTGTTTGAAGTGTTATAATCAACAAAGTTATTCCTTCTTATATTCCCAGCATAAGTGCCATTTGATTGATAAATAGTAGTTATGTTGCCTCTCAGATTATTGAAGTTGTTGTCTTCTATGTTTGTATTGCAAGTCCCTGCGCCAGTATAAGCCAAAGCAGTTGTTGATGCGGTTCCCGTTAACTTTGTGAAATTGTTATCGCTGATTTTTCCGCTTGTTGGAGAGCCAGCGAGCCTTATTAAATAAGTCCCAGAGTTAACATTGTTGAAATCAAGAAAATTATTCCTCGTTATTTCCCCTGAAAAAGACCCAGTAAAGTAAAACAAAATACCATCGGTGTATTTGCTTGTCATGTTCAAAAAATTGTTGTCTCTTATAGAGCCTGTGAAATTGCTTCCATTGTAAAACAAATGACGCGTAGTTATGTTTACATCTGCGTATTCGTTGTTGCAAAAACTGCCTGTAAAATTTCCTATTGAGTAAACAATCCCATTATTAAAAAAGCTTCTGAAAAAGTTGTTGCAAATACTCCCTGAAAAATTTCCTGCTGTGTTTGACTGATAGAAAAAATACCCATTGGCACTGCCAGCATACCCAGCATTAAAAGGCGTTTCAGAATAAACTATATTGCTGTTGATATCCACTGCATAAACTATCGGTGAAGTAAAATAAAGCCCATAGGCCCTGTCAAGTCCAAAGTTGTTGTCTTTTATGGTTGCGTTCAAAACCGCTCCATCATTGTAAATACCATAAACATACTGCTTGAAATGGAAATTATTATCTCTTATAGTGCCATAAAAATCTGTTGAAATTTGTATGCCATAGCCATAATTACTAGTATTAACGCCGTTGAAGTCAATGACATTTGAATATATTTCTGCATTAGTAGTGCCAGAGCCTGTAAAAATTATTCCTTTCGGCCTTAAATTTCCATAAAAGTAATTGTTGTAAAAGTTTCCGTCAACATTCCCTGTTCCTAATTTATAGAAGCCAAAAGCTATCAGGCTAAGGAAAAAATTGTTGTCATATAAATTACCTTTGTAATTTCCATACCTGTATATAGCGCTATAACCTGATATGTTGTTGCTGTTTATGTCAAAAGAATTTCTATAAATATTAGAATTAAAGTCCCCTGTAGTATCTACAAAAATGCCATAAGAAATCAAAGTGGTAAAGTTGTTGTCATGAATGTTTCCAGTAAAATTTCCAGAGCTCACATATATGCCGTATGAATAATTCTTGTTGTTGAAATTGTTGTCCCTTATGCTTCCATTATAATCTACACTTATTCTTATGGGGTTTACTCCTGAAGAAGAAAAGTTAGAATTTATATCAAAGTGGTTTTTGTATATTTCTGTTGAATTTGCTGTTGTAGATATTGTTATAGCATTGCCAGTTGTTGACCTTCCGCCAAAATTCGTAAAATTAACATCATGAATACTTACTATATTTGTTTGCAAGTTTATTCCATTGATTGCATACTTTATCCTTAAATGGCTTAATTCGTCTTCAGAATTCATTCCAGAAGTGTTGGTTATTGAAATAGCAGTTCCGTAATCTTGGTCTAAAGGATTGCCAGAACAAGAAGGGTAGGAAGAAGTATTACGGCCTTCTGTTTGGTCTCTGCAAGAAGTAAAAATTATTTTTTTGCTTTGTGTTCCATTAGCATTTATTCTTGCGTTTGAAGTTATTGTTAGAGAGCTTCCGCTCGGAACAAACTTTAATACAGCTCCTGGCTCTATGTTGAGGTCAACGCCCGAATTTTGGAAAGTAACAGAGCCGCTTATTATGTAAGTGTTTCCATCAATGAACCTTGCAGAAGTGGTGTTAGTACCTGTCACAGTACAAATGTTGTCCGTTGCTCCACAAGAAATTGCTGAAAAAGCCGTGTTGAAAAATAAAAAGCATATAGCTATTAGTCCAAAGCCTTTCAAAATTTTTAAACTTTTTTTAGACATTCTTTTTGCCCTTTATTTAATTTTATCATTTAATTTTTTAATTTTATCATTTAATTTATTACTTTTTTTATTTATGTTAGTTTCGCTTTTTTGTTCTCTCCTATTTTTTTTTTGAAAACTATAAAAAATATAATTTTAACGGGTTATTAAAACTTAAGAGCCAATTTTTTTAAAAGCAGAATAAAACAATAAAATATATTTTTCTCAAATTGTTTTCCTTGAGCTACTTTAGGCCTATTGTTTTTTTTCTTTTGGAAAAATTATTATAGAGTAGTGTTATAGTAGTGCCTGCTTTCATAAGTCTTTTAGTTTTTTGATCGTGGCTTTTTTCGTATCGTGTTTCTTTACTTCATGTAAACTGCAATATGCTTTTTTGCTTTTCTTCTTCTTTTGCGAAAACAGAGTTTATTTCTTTTTCTACGAGGCTTATTCTTTGTTCCAGGTAATTGCTTAATTCGTATTCTTTGATTATTTTTTTTGCTATTGTCAGGTATTTTTTCACTGAGCCTTCCGCTATAGTTAGTATTAGCTTTTGTTCTCCGCATTTGGTGCATTTTCCTACCAATGGTATTCTTCTATATTTTGAGTTGCACTTACTGCATCTGAATTCTTGCCTTGCAAATGCTCTTGCGTTGCCTATTATGTCCGGCAAAAAGTGACTTACTAAAACTCTTTCCAAGGCGTCTTTTTTTTCTATTGCCCTTATCTTTGCTTGCAGTTTTGCCTGTGTGAAGATTTTGTCTTCCATTGATTTGAAGTTTACATATGCGGATATCTTCGGGCCAGCGTCAAAGCAAGTGGTTTCATGTGTATAGTTGAAACCCCAAAACTGGTTTTGTTTTCCTATTTTGTCTCCTATTGTTGGCAAGTTTTCCAGCTTCGGGTCTCCAAACACAAGGCTTTTTTCGTATAGCTCTATAGGGTATTCTTTGCATGTCTCGACTTCATAAACCTCGTCGTCTATTTCTGTAGGGTTTATTTTTATTGTGAAGACAAGCGGGGCGTCCATTTTTCCGCCTCTCGTGCCTGGCAAGTATTTCAATGAAAAATTCAGGAGTGCGTCCATCAAAAGCATTATTGAATCCTGGTCTCCGTCAGCATTTCTCCTTTTTGCAAGGTGAAAGTATGGGTGTGCAAAGTTAAGCCTTGCCTTGCTGTAACCTATTAGCCTGCATAACACTGCTGCTGAGGTGTGCGGCGCAAGGCCTAAAAATAGTTCCCCTATGAGGTCTTCTTTTTTTTCGTGTCCGTAAATTTTTTCCAAGCCGTAGAGCCTCTCAAGCTCTTCGTCTATAAACTTTGAGACTTTTACGAAAAAATTGCCTGCATTTTCATTTACTATTATGTCTTGCGGCATTAATTCGCAAATCTGTTCTTCAGAAACAAGCTCTTTTCCGTCTTTGTCAATATTGTACCCCAATTGCCTTGCCTTTTCAACATTCAGCCCTATTTCTTTTGGCTTGAAATGAGTCAAGGGCGCGTTAAGCAGTTCAAACCTTATTGTCCCATCTCTAAACACGTGCAGGTTGTTTCTTGCCCTGAGTATTCCTTTAACCAAAGGCTCTGGAAGTTTTTCCGTGCTTATTAGCCCATTAACTCCTTTAACCAATTCAGGGGTTTGTACTTTGAGAAATCTTGAGCTTTGTTCAAGTATTTTTTTTAAATCAAACTGTCTTTTTCCAAAGCCTTCTGTCTGGTTTCCACAGTAAACGCAATTTTCCTGGCTTGAGTACTTTGAGCATTTTTTGCATTTTCTTACAATAATGTTTCTTTCTCCTGTTTCTGGCGAAAAAGGTTGTTCTTCTATTCCTTTGGTTTTTTGGTTGAGAAAGTAGCCTATTTCAGCCTCTATTTTTCCTTTTTCCGCGGCCTTGTTTATTGACCTTGTAGGGCCTCCTTCAAAGCCAACGGGAAAAATTACCATTGGGTTTCCAGCCATTTGCCTTGGCTTTGCTGCTTCAGGCCTTCCCATTCTGGCTCCTATGAATGTTCCTCCTTTGTTTTTTATTGTCATTCCTGACAGGGCAGAAAGATATTCTGTCGAGGACTTGAATTCTCCTTTCAACTCTTCCTTATTCCCACCTAAAGTCAAGAATAAGCTTTTTGAGTATTTTTCAGCAATAACTATTTTGCCTTCGCTTATTTTGTGAGGCGCCCCTGCTTTTTCAAGCAGTTCCTTGAGTCTTTTAGAATTTTCCAAAACTAATGCCCCATTTTCGTACCTGTTTTTGTTTATTATTTTTGCCAGTTCTTTTGTTTCTTCCAGTGTCAGGCAATCATAGTAATGCATATATTCAGGGTGTAGCGGCGCGTTCAATTTTTGAGCTATTTCAAGAGCCTGTTCTTCGCTTATATTAAAAGGGTCTTTTGCATACTCTAAAAGCTTTTCATTTTTTTTTTCTCTTGCTATTTTTTCTACATCAAGTTTCCACCATTCTTCGCAGTAACCTGCCGGCATGAGTGGATGCGCTGTTTTCCTGAAGTCTCCTAAAGCTACAAGCATGTCTCCAAGAAAGAGTATTTCCTCTACCTTGCCTTTGATTTTTATCGCTTCTTCTTCAGTTTTGAGCTTTATTACTTCTCCATCGTAAAGCTTTACAATAGGGCCTTCTATATTATCAACGGGAAACATTTCCGCGCTCTTTCCCGGTCTCTCGACTTTTATTTGGGTTCCCACTTCGTTAAAGTCTTCAAGTATTCTCATTGTTGCAGGGTTTATGCCTTTTGCCATTACGCAAGTGTTTCTCGCAC
>JBBISX010000019.1:0-10224 GCA_037441005.1 Candidatus Iainarchaeum sp. | reverse complement strand
TGCGATATTGGGTTATCTTGGTTTGGAGTCGAGATTATCTCAAGATTTTTTTGCGAAACTACCAGCCAAGCCCAGCCTGAACCGAATTGGTTCAAACCTGCGTTTTTGAATTTTTCCTTGAACTCGATAAAAGAACCAAATGCTGAATTTATGGCAGATTCCATTGCTGGAGTTATCATGCTGTCATTTTTTGGAGCAAGCCATTCCCAAAAAAGAGAATGGTTATAGTGTCCCCCGCCGTTGTTTCTTACGGTCTGCCTTATCTCAGCAGGGACTTCATCCAACTTTTTTAGTATTTCTTCTATCTTCATTTTTTCAAACTTGGTATTTGAAATCGCTGCATTTAGTTTATCTATGTAAGCTTGATGGTGCTTTCCGTGATGTATTCTCATCGTTTGTTCATCTATGTAAGGCTCAAGAGCGTTAAAGTCGTATTTCAATGCTGGTAAAGAAAAAGGCATGGTAAAACCTCCACAGTTTTATTCAAACTAAGCTGGAATAATATTAAAAATTATTAACTCGTGTTAAAAAAAGGTGTTGGTTCTAATTAGTTGATAGTAAGACAAAACAAGAGCCATTCGACGGCCAAAGCAACCAAGTGTTGGGCTTAAATTATTGCCTACAAGTTTAAGATTTTGTGTGTTTTTTTTGCAAGACAGTCAGCCTAAGCAGTCTTAAGTCTTTTGTGATTTTTTTGGTTTTTTGCTTGTTGCCGCCTTAAGTATTCGTCGCTTTAATGTTCGTCTTTTTTAAAATTTCACAAGTTGTAACAGGCATTTGCTTGAATTCCGCCTGCATTATTTCCCACTTTCGCCCTTAGGTCTTTTGTAAGCTTTGATTCGTTCCACCAAAGCCCCGTGGCTATTGGCACTAAAGTATTTCCGCTCCTGACATTGCTGTTTATTATACAGGCCCTTTCTTTTGCTATTTGGCTTATTGCTTCCTCAAAGCTGTCTATTTTATTAGTAGGAATCTCAAAAGTGTACTGCGTGTTATTTCTAATTTCCGTAAAGCCAACTATGTTGCCTTCAGAATCCAATTTTGCAACATAGATTTTCCCTGCGTTTAGGCACTGGTTTTTAATTATCAAGCCTTCAGTGTTAGGATAAAAAATAGTTTCAAGCAGCATTTTTCCAGCCTTCTGCTTTGTGAAACCGTATATTTTTTCAGATACGTTGGCGTTTGGTTGTGTACTGCACCATGGCAAGAGTAAGTTAGTGCTTTTTTCTCTATCCAAAGGAATGCTCACAGGAAGAGTTGCATTATTTTCCGGGTCAGTGCATTGTATATTTGCATTTTCTGGCTTGTAAGCTGTTTCAACCAACTTGGCAAAGTAATTGCCTGCGTTTATGTTTCCTCTTGTTGAATCATATATGGAGTAAGAAACTGCCATAAAATCTTTGTCAGTTTCCTTTTCTGCCAAAAGAATTGCAGGGAAAGGGGTGGATGGTGAGAAGATAAGGTTGTAAGTTTTAGGTTTATCGCTTGAGCTTATGTTTAGCAAATTGCCTGCTGAATTTTTTTGTACATCTAAAAAATTGTTTCTGACTCTTATGTCAAGCCACGCAACAGGCATACTTTCAGTTTTTGTATTGCGCGTCTTGACAGAGTATGATGCTATTTCAGAGTTGACGAACATTTCATCTCCAATGTAACCTAAGCCATAGCCTTTTCTCAGGTATTTTTCATCTTCTTGCAAACCTAGTTCAGCATCAAAAGGGAGCTTGTACAATAAGTTTGGTTCTAAATCTCTTATTTTTTCTATGTTGACAGTAATTGTTGCTTTTGGGTTTCCGAGAGCATCAAAGAAACGCCAATTTTCTTCCTTAAAATCAATGCCTAAAAAAACACGGTAAAGAGCTGCTTCGTGTATTGCTCTTCCTGCTCCAGTACTACCGTCTCTCTTAAAAATCAATCTTTGTTCGCTTGTCTCTCCGCTAAAATATTTTTTCCATTTGTCAATATAGCTTCTATTCAAGGAAAAAAACTTTTCAGAGTAGTATTTGTCCCAGTCCTTTTGAAAGTCAACGGAAAAGCCGTCTTCTACCAAATAGGCTTGGAAACTAGTTTTTGAATTAGCTTCTTGCAGTTTGTTGTCCAAAGCCAATTGTTCAATGCTCTGCAGTCTTTTAAGCAGAGCCATCATGAATTGCGTTGAATCGCAAGCTTTTTCACTACAAGTGTTTTCGTTTATTTTATCAGGGCTCCATTCGTAGTAAACATTTGGAGAGGCGTTAGGCCCGGTAAATGCGAAGTCGTTTTGGTTTTTTATCAAATCTCCTTCAAGGTTTCTGCAAAGCCCGGCGTATGCTGAATTAATGCCTAGCATGAATTTTTCCCTGTCAGTCCATAAAAGTTTTAAGTCATACTTTGCCAATTGCAATGTTTCGTCTTCTGCATACCCTGTTTTTGCATAAGCCTTAAAACCGCCTTGCTGTTGTACTACAAAGACTTCGGTTTTTCCACCTACAAACCTTTTCACAGGGCCAGTGTTTTTAAAAGTCCCTTCAGGGCTTTCTATGCTAACATCTTTTAGCGCGTAAGTTATCGGGCTGCTGAAGTCAGGGCTTTCGGAAAATTGTGGAGAAAAATAGCCCACTTCTTTGGTTCTCTCCAAAAAATTCACTTTGCCAATAAAACTAGTTTGCGGCAGCGAAGGCACTATTTTTTGCGGACCCAAGCTCGTGTCAACTATAGCATTTTCTTTTTTTACGAATTGGCTTGTTTCGTCAAATTCAGAAGAAGGCGCTATTCTTACAAAATCACTTTTATAACTGCCTTCCACGCCAACCATGCCTACTACTTCATAAGTATAAGTTTTTTGTTCAGAGCCCGGGACTGAGAATCTTGTTAAGCCTCCTTCGGTGTTAAGAGCCTGCAAATCGTTTGCGTTGGCGCAGTTGTTTATAGAGTGAAACCCTGCAGTAGCTACAATCGTGCCTCTTTCGTCGTATATCGTGGCGGTAAAGGCAGGCAATTCGTATAATTCATTGTAAGGCGAGTCAGTGCAAACCTGCACTGTGTATTCTTGGCCTCCGTTTACCACAAAAGATCCGGTCTTTTTGTAAGGGTATATAGCAAAAGCATAAGGCGTGAAAGAAACAGATACGTCAACAGCTTTAAGTCCTTTTGCCAAGTCGTACTCAAGCCCAGTTATATCAGTAAATCTTATGTTCAGACCAGCCTGGGTTGTTTGTGGAGAAGAAGAAGGAAGTTTAGCTGTAAATTCCTCAAGCAAAAAATAGGTTTCTCCTGCTTTTATGTTTATTTCGTTTCCTGACCTTTCAAGGTCAGGGAAGGAGCAGTTTTCCCTTAAACTGCCAGCGCAATCTAAGTCAGTTGCGCTTAAAAGTTTTATGTCCAAAGGCCCTTTGTTATTTATCCTCCAGCGCATGCTTTTTTTAGCAGAGCTCTGCACTTCATAAACATTATTTTCAAGCCCAAAAACCTGTTTGTCTGGTCCTTGAACCTCTACATCGCTCGGCCCCACTATAACATCAATTTCCTTGTATGTTCCCCAAGACATAGCGTTTGTAGTAAGCTGGTATTGTATTTGTAAAGTGTAAATGCCCTTGGTGCTAAAAGTAAAAGCCTTGAAAGAGGTTGTGTCGCCAGTAACAGCGTTTCTCGGCCCGTCGCACCTGCAAACCTCGTAATTCTTCACAGAATAGTTGCCCGAGGTTTCTACAAATTCATCACCTCTCTTTTCAAGGACCCTTACGGCAATGGGCTTGTCTTTTGAAGCTCCGTCGATGCAATTCAAAACAAAAGTGTTTATGTTTTCAAGGTACAATTCAGTGCCAGGCTTAACTATATAAGTCTCTTTAGTTGTTTGAAGCTGAATAGCCGAAGGCTTAAATACTAAGTTCATAGTAACATTTGGAGTTGGCTCATTTCCATTGTAAGGATCAGGACCCCAAAAATGACAATGCGAGCCACCGCAATGTCTTACGCCAAAAACAAGAGAAGAAAAAATCAAAAGCCAGACAATAAAAACTCCAAGCTTCATTATTTTTCACCCTCGTAAGAATTTTTTCTTTTTACTATAAAATATATTCCTAAAGCAAGCAAAAAAAAGCCAAACAAAAGAAGCGCGCCAAAGAGCCAGTCTTCACTTTCTTTTGTGTCTTCTATTATGACTTTTCCAGAGATTTCGTTGCAATAGCCTATACAGCATTTCAAGCCGTTAAAGTCTAAACTGGAACCAGAGCATTCGTAATCACACTCAACGCCTCCTATTGCCTCACAACTACTTTCTTCCTCTCTTTTTACGGAAATTTTTCCAGAGGCTTGAGTTTTGTTTTTAAAGTCGTCAACTATGTACAAGTATTCGCCTTCAAAAGCAGTTATCTGTTCATTTTTACAGGAATTCCCAGACAAAAAAGCAGAGTAGATTTCATCATAAGAATCAGTGTTTATCAAAGTGAGCTTCGCATCAAGCTCTTCTTTGTTGTTGTTTTCGTCAAAGCCGCACACTTCAAAAAATATTTTTTCTTCAGCATTAGAATACCATGCCTTGACTTCTACCCTTCTATTTTCTACTTTTTTCACTTCCAAAGGCTTGACTTCGTAGCAATAATAGTCAAAAGCAACCTTGTCTTTCTCGACCTTTCCACAAACGGAAAATTCTTGAGCATCTTTTTCAGGCAAGACTTCAAAGTCTAAAGACAAAAATTCGTCATAAAACCCAAGTTTTTCCACTTGCCTTTCAGCCGAAAAAATTTTTTCATTGTCTGCAATTATTTCAACAATTATTTTAAAGTCAGTAAAGTCCTGGTAAGTATAATGGTCAGGAGTAGGACCGACCAAAATAGAAAGAGTTGAACTTTTGTTTTTCTGCAAAGACAGGTCCTTGAAGTCAAGCTTCCATATTTTTGCAGTCCCACCTTTGACTATGAGCCTGTTCCTGTAAAGAGCCAAAAGCTCTCCATTCTCGCCTTTAAGCTCTATTCTTGCAGCATAAGCACCGGGCAACTCAGGCGCTTCTAATTCTAAAACTATTTCTTTTACAGACTTGGCCTCTATTTCAAAATCTTTTGCAACAGTTGAAATGTATCGATTTTTTGACGCACAAACAGTATCATCCCAATCGCAAAGACTTACTGACACAGAACCCCTTGTTCTTGAGTTAGAAAAATTTTCCACGACAACATCAGCAGAGACTTTTTCTTTAGGCATTACAGGAGCCCCTACAGGGCCGGCAAAATCATTGAAAACAGTTTTAACATAATTTATGCTTAAATAAGGCATTTCTTTTTTTCCAGAGCCCAAAAACTCGAATTCAGCGCTTTTTGGGCTGCCGAATATGTGAGCAATTCCAACAGCAGGCGCTCTTGCATTCTTGAAGTAAGCGTCAATAGTGTAAAAGCCTTTTTTTGCATTAGCAGGCATTAATATTTCAAAATTCTTTTTAGTGCTTGAAGACGGAGGCAAAGCCACGGGAATTACTGATTCATAAACTATAGTTCCTTCCCCGTCCTTTATTTCAGAAAACTGGGAAGGATAAGTAAAGCTATCTTCTTTTCCTTTAACTACTTCCAAGACAATATAGCCGTCATAGAGTGGAAAAGGTTCAATGTTGAATAATTCAACAAACCCACTTACTTTTTCATTTTCTGCAAAAATATTTTTTTCAAGCTTCACATCCATGTTTACTTTATAATCGTAAGAGGCAAAAACCAGGCCTATGAAAAAAAATAAGAACAGAAAGCCAAAAGCCGTTTTTCTAAAGCCTTTACTTTTTGAAATCATTCACACTCACCAAGAAAAAACTATTTGTAACCCTTATAGGCTTTACCTCATAAGTTTGTTCGCTATAATAATTGTTCGTATTTTTTATTTCTCTGCTCATATTGAAGTATAATGACTCGTTTATTGCATTTGAACCGAAATCGGTTTTAGGGTTATCTTCGTCAGAAAAGCCAGTATAACATTTGTTAATGAATTTCAAAAACTCAGTTGACTGCTGGAAATCAAGCAAAATCCTACTAGTGGTTTCATTACCAACAACTTTTTTTAATTCAAGGCATGAATTAGGCGAAGTAACCACTGCCAAAACAAAGCCAAGGTCAAACTCAACATTTCCTTTTTTTGCCTTGAAATATAACGGGTGTACTCCAAGCTGTTTTCCCTGTGAAACTGTTATTGTACTTGTTCCGCCAGTGCTCAAAGTGAAATTGTTAGGAGTAAATGACAAGTCGCTTTCTCTAGCCTTAGAAATGTTTATTTCTACTGCTTCATCACATTCGTTTTTCACTTGAAGGTTTATAGGTTGAGCCGTACAATTCACGCCATTGCAACTTCTTGAATTTAATTCTATTTCGGTTTCCCACGGCGGCTTATTATGAACTTTGACACAGTCCAGGAAGGGCTTTGGTTGATCCTGCAGTTCAGCATCTCTTACAATCAACTGCTTTTCTGCATTAACATACCCTGTTTTTGAAGCAACTATTTCAAACACCGTTGAAGCCTCATAACCCTGCCTAAAATTTATTGAATAAATTCCTCTAGAGTCAGTCTGTCCGCCCAAGTTCAGCCTTTCTTCGTTTTCAAAGACTTCTATTTGGGCGTCTTCTATTTCTATGCTTGAATTGTCTAAAACCTTTGCAATAACTATTTGGTTTTCCTTTTCAGGGATAAGAGTTTCTCTATCAAGAGTCAAAACCAAAGGCTTTAAAGCCGTGATTCTTAAAATGCTTTCAGCCTCGTTGCCTTTTTCTTTTGTATTCAAAGCCATTTTCAGTTTCAAAGAATTTACAGACTTCAAAACTCTAATTGAATTCTCGCCAGTAAATACTTGTTTAGGAGAAAAATTACCTATGCTTAAACTTGTCTGCCCTAATTGGATTGCTGGTGGATTCATAACCGGGTCTGTGGTAAAAGAAATTCTTTCGTTTTCAAAAGATTTGTCGGTTAAATTGTGGGCTTTAACTCTTATCTTATACTCTTGGCCTTCTATTAATTCAATAGTGCCTTCAAGAGCGTTTATCCAATTAGGTATATTGCCATTTTGCGAAGACGACATTATTTCTGCTGAAATGCTAAAGCCACAATTAGAGATGCAAAAAGTAGAATTTAGTTTTGCACTCCATACATACAGCGAATTTCTTTCAGGCTTATAGGTTTCAACAGAGCCTTTTTTGGTTTTTGCTCCATACCTTATCTCTATATCTGTGTCATTTTCCTTATTGTCCTCTACTTCTTTTATGAAAGTTGTTACATATAGTATATAATTCCCAGTGCCTGCGGAGTTGAGCGACACCAAAACTTGTTTTGCGTCTCCCTCAGCAGGCGAACACTCTGCATAGTTGTTTTGTGGGTTGAAACAAGAATAATAAACAACATTAAGGTTAGGGGTTTCAACTTTTTTTATTACAATGGTTGAACTGTTTGCATTTAATTGCGTCTCCAAACCAGACCTTATTAATGCAGTTACATCAGGTTCGGCATTATCTTCATTGTGAACTATCAATTCAAACTTGAAAACATATTCCTTATTGTCTTCAAATTTTGAAACTGTTCTGCCTGAAGAATCGAATACTCCTGAAAGCAAAAGCTGAGCAGGCTTAAAGTCGTTGTTTTGGGAAATCCTTCTTAATTCAACTTCTACGCTCTTAGTAGCCCCTGGCAGAATTTTTATTTTCGGAGTGCTTGTAGTATAATACCCTTCTTTGCTGACCACTATGATAGGCTGTTTATCAACCGAAAACTCCATTCTTGGTGTTTTTCCCTGTGAATTAGTCCTTTCTTTTGCAAGTTCTTTTCCATTTTCAACGAATGAAACAACTGCGTCTTGTATAGGCCTGTTTTCATTGTCAATTACCTTTACTTCTACGAAGCCATTAGACATTACTAATACTATGTCCAACTGTATCTCTTGTCCATTTCTAAGAGTTCTTTCCCCGGAAAAGTTGGAATATTCCTTGCCATTGATTTCTTTTATTGCTTTTGCTTTGTAAGCTCCTGCAGGCAAATTAGAAAACTCTGCAATTCCATTGCTGTTGGTTAATCCATCGTTAATCGGGTAAGGCAAGTTATTCATATAAAGGAACACGGAAGCATTTTGCACTTCGTTACCAAGGTATTCTGTGACAAAAACTTTTGCTTTTCCAGAGTTGGAATTGCTTGCTTTTTGAAGCTTTACCAAAGTATGCTCATTGTTTTTTGAAAACTTCAAGCCAGTGATTACCTTTAGAACATAGTCAGGGTGTGAAGCCACTACGGAGTAAGCGTTTTCTGCTAAACCAAGGTTTTCAAACTCTACCAAGCCTTCGCTGTTTGAATTCAATGAAACGCTTTGTCTGTTGTTTGCTATTAGCTTTGCAGTGACATTGCTTATTGCATTGTTGTTGCTTTCGTCCACAAACTTCAATATTATGGCTTTTACAGTTTGTGTCTTTCTCATTCTTATTTCAACGCTGAAAGGTTGGGTTGATGAAAATTGCGCACTTCCTATTGTAAATTCGTCGCTATAAGCTGTTTCATAAGAGCTTCCTGCAGGAGGCCTTGCTTCAATAACATAATCTCCTGCTCCAATGTTATTAACTATTTTTGACCCAGAGCTATCAGTAGTACCACCTTGAAAAGCTATTAACCCGCCTTTCAAAAAAGTCAAAAAAACACCATTTATTGGCTCTGAAGTGTCATAGTCTTTCACCACAACCCTGACATCTGCAAAGAGAAGTTCCTTTCTCAAGTTTACTATGATAGTTCCTTGAGTGGTTGCCAAGTCAACCGACTTTCTTGCCTCTTCATAGCCGCTTGCATTTATGGTTGCAACAAGCGTTCCACATGCTGACTGGACATTCACTTTATGGGAAGGGCCTTTTCCGCTAATATTTGCAGGCGCGTACCTTTGGTTGGAGCAAGAAAAACTTATAGATACTTGATTGGCAGTGCTTATCAATCCTCTTTCGTCTCGCAACTCAAAAATTATTTGCTTTGGCGTTGAACTAACTGTTTTTTCCAAGGTTATTTTGTACAGTTTTCCAGCCTCTAATTTCATTTCAGATTCGAAAGGCTTGAAGCCTTGAGCCTTAACAGTCACTTTGGCTTTTTCCGCAAAGAGAGAAAATTTTGCCTCTCCAAAATAATTAGTGGAAATGGTTTCAATATCTTTACCAGCCTCTATTGCCACTTCTGCATTAGATATAGGGTTATTATCATTGTCAATTACAATGAACTTTGCGGCGGAAGACTTTAAGAGTCCGAATAAAGAAAGAACACTGCTTACTAAGGACCAAATAGCATTAGCCAGCGGCTCAAGAGGCCCGCCCTTGCCTCCGAAAATCAGCAAAACCAAAAATAAAAAAATCAAAAGCAACAACAAAATAAAAATTACGAAAGACGGAAAGACGCGATCAATAGGGTCAATGACTTTGTACACAGGCACTTTTTCATTTACTTTGTCTAAAAACTCGTAGTAGCGATCTTCAAAAAAATAGTAAAAATCCTTTAACTTACCAACAATTTCATCAAAACCCATATAACCGCCAGAATAAAAAGCAAGACAAAACCTGCCCTACTTAAAAAGATTTTCTTATTTTTAAATATTTATATTATACTTATTATCTTCGAAGCTTTAGCGATTGCCTCTTGCATAATTCAAAAAATAACAAATTTTTGAATTGCCTTTTAAGAACTTAAAACCTGAAATAATAAGCTGTTTGTCAATTTTTTTGAGTAGTGTTGGTCTTAAGCCATGTTAGTGAGCCCTAGCCAAAAAGTTTTTACTTGGCTGGCCTAGGCGGTAAAGTCTCAAGATTTTATTGTTTGTTATTTTAAAATATCTAAATGCATTAAGTCATAAGGCTTTGGCTTGCTTTTCAGAGTTTAAGACTTAGAACCATTCAAGGCTTTCCAGCGTTCTTTTTATGCTGACTTTTCTTACAAAAGTATAAGCATCAGATGCACCGCCAAAAACTATTAACTCGTCGTTGCTTGAGCCTCTCAAAGCAGCGCTTGGAAAAACCACGTTGCTTATGAATCCTGTTTTTTCAAATGCGAGTTTTGGAGTAAAAAGCGGCCTGTTTGAAGGAGACCTTGCTATTATTTTTTTCATTTTTTTGTCAAAGACTACAGCGCCAGCGCTGTAAACCTTATGTTCTTCATTATTTTCTTTTATTGTTTTCACCCCGTGCTAGATTTCCAGCCAGCCTTCCTTTATATTGATTGGCACTGTTCCGTTGACAATCCTTGTACTGTCACAACCTTTATTCCTTGGGC
>JBBISX010000018.1:0-10310 GCA_037441005.1 Candidatus Iainarchaeum sp. | reverse complement strand
CACCAATCAATCACAGTACACTTGGGACGAAAAATTGGTTTGAAAAGTTGGCGGTAACACCTACGTTTTTTCCGACTGTAACCTCATTAACAACCAATATTTTCCTAGTTTGTTCAGACTCTTTTTGCCAATCAACCAAAGGAGAAAGAAAACGAATTATGTTATCCTCTTCATTAAACACAGGAACAAAAACAGCTATCTTTACATTGAACAAAAAACTCACCTTCACCTGTAAAGCATTCCATAATAAAGCTGCTCAATCAAAGCCTTATACTTTTTATCAGTGGAATAATAAAGAGACTCTATAGGAGCGGCATAATAAACGACACGCTCTCCTACCCCGTTAGAAACTATGAAAGGAATTTTTGTCCCTAACTCCTGCTTCTTTCCTTTTTCAAGCCAAGGAAATTTGTCTGAAGAAACAACGACATTGGAAAGATTATCTACTACTGCAATAATATTGGCAGAACCAGATTTTTTCAATTTTACCAAGGCATAATTTCCATTGAATTCAAGAACGGGACTCAAGCCATCAACCAACTTATTTTCAGTATCTGAAACTTCAATATAGCCAGAAAAAAACCCTTTTTGCGAACAATCAAAAAAATCACAATAATTGCCAACATAATCCAGGCCGAGAGTCTCATCGAAAGATAATTGTCTTTCAAAATTTTTCCTTGCCCAAGGGCTTATTGGAAAATCAGCGCCGTTTTCTTTTCTTTCGCTTTCCAGAAGCAAAGAGTCACCATCGCAAATCTCGGTGCCAGCATCTCCGGTCCAAACAAGCTTACCGCCAGTATTCAAGTAATACTGAAATAGCAATAGCTTTTCAGAACAAATTTTTTTTGCCTTCTCAACTATTATCAAATCATAATCGCCAATAGTCCCATAAGTCAAAAGGTCAATATGCATGCTTCTTACATTAGAACCCAAAATTTCCCTGTCAGCTAAAAGCCTTTCAAGTTGTTCCGGGTTTCCCAAACCACTATCAGAATAAGCTATCAAAACTTGGGGAGGCCTGCCTTTTACTATAAAATAATAAACGTCACAACCCCCTGGCAAAAAATTACAACCCAACAAACCAGTAAAAACAAGCACCCACAATAAAACTAAAAGCAAAATAAATAACAAAAAAAGCCTGAAAATAAACTCTTTTGAAAAAACCATAGAATAATGAATCAACTTTGTTGTTATTAATTATTTTCCTAAAAAAACCAGTGGCGAGGCCTTAAATTGGGTTGCTGCTAAACAGACAAAAAAGGCTTTTATTTTGGAAGACTTAAAGACTTTTAAGTCCAAGACATTTCTTAGGCTGAATTGTTTTAAGCTGGCTTGAGCCATAAGCTTTTATCAAGGTTTTTATTTGTAAGAATTTTTTGGTTTTGACTTGTTGAGGACCCAATTGCTCTGTTTTCATGGCTTATTTCTTCATGAATTAATTTTAGAGAATTTTTTGAGTTTTTTGCGGGAGGGAGGATTTGAACCTCCGAAGGCACTAAGCCACTGGCACCTCAAGCCAGACCAATTGACCGGACTATGGGACTCCCGCTGAGCATTAAGAATAATGCCGAGTCAAATTTTATAAAGGTTGCCAAAAATAAACTATGAGGTTAATGCTAGCGTTTTGTTTTTTAAAGTAAAAGCCAAAAAATTATTTTTGTTCTGCTGTTGTTGGAGCAGTGTCATCAGTGTTACTGTAATTTTTCAGCACGAAAAATATTTCAAAACTGCTTAAGACTATAGTTCCAAGAATAACTACATACGCTATTGAAGCTATTTCGCTTGCAAAAGCAACTTTATCGAAAACAAGAATTTGTTCTATTGCTGCCGCGGCCAATCCTCTGGAGAATATTGCTCTTAAAATTTTTGAGTCAAAATTAGGAGTTTCTTTTGAAATTATCAAAAACCCTGTTTTTCTAGCCAATAGCAACAAGAGAGAAATAGCTATGCCTATAAGCAAAACCCTCAAATCAGAAAAGTTTATCACTGCGCCGATATAAACAAAAAAGAAAGTTTTCAGGATGAAAGACAATTGATTATAAAAAAATTCTTCATCAGGCGTAGTAACAGAAATTCCCTTTTCTGCTAACGGCTTATCAAAATTATTTGTATTAACACGATAAACTAACTCTGTCAAAGATCTTGAGTTTCTTAAAACAAGCCCGAATGAAAGAGCTGCAATAGCACCATTACCACCGAAGTATTCTGCAAAAAAATAAGCAAGCATCAGACAAGCAATTGTGAGCATGTATGGCTTGTTCTTGCTAAAAAACTTGACAATTATTAATATCCAGCCCCATGCAAACAAAGCACCTATCAATGCACCAACTGCAAAGAGACTCAAAACCTGGCTTAAGCTTGCTTGAAAATCAATAGTATTCAGGGTAATTAATTTTGCAACCGCGATCGCAAAAACTATTGCCAGAACATCCGTAAAAGCAGATTCCAAAGTAAGTATTGAATAAGTCTCTGTTGAAATTTTTAACTGCTTAATTACTGGCAGAACAAAAGCCGAAGAAATTCCGCCTAAAGTGAATCCAGCTAATAGGCTTATCAAAAAAGGATAGCCTAAAATAACCATCAAAGTCGTTATTAAAAAAGCCGAAATAAAGAAAAAATACAAAGTCAGAATTATGCTCTTCCCAAAACCTTTTGAAAGAGATTGTAAATCTATGTTAAATGCACCATCGTAAAGCAAAAAAAGCAAGGTGAAACTTGTGAAAACAGGAGCTATTATATCAAAATCCGAAGGCTTTATCAGCCCCAGACCGAATTCACCTAAAATTATTCCAAACACAAGCAAAAACAGCACATCAGGAATCTTTGTCTTTTTGAAAAAGAACTCTGCAAAAATCCCAAAAAACATTATAGAACTAATTCCAAGCAGTGCATAGCTTGTTTGATCCATTAAATAATAACAAAAACTAAATTTAAAAACTTGCTTTTAAATCCAAAAATCAGAACAAAAATAACGCTGCTTTTTCAAACGAAGGCTTAATGCATTTGTGCTTTGTAAAATCAAATCGTCAAAAATTGTTTACTTAAAAAAATTCTGACTCTTAAGTCTTTTGTTTTTTTAAGGTGACTTAAACACCCCTGCTTTATAAAATAAGTCTATAAGTGACACCGGAATTTTAACACCAACTTGTTTTTAGCGTCAGACACTATGACCTTATAAAATAAGCCTGTAAAGTCTTAAGGCTTTATGTCTTCAGGCTTAGTTTTTAGAGTTTTTGGCTTTCAGACAAGTAAGGTTTTTTAAATGATTTAAGATGATTTAAACCTTCCTGTTTGACTTTAATCTAAGCCCTTTTTTCAATAAACAGACCTATTACAAAAGCAAAGAATGCATTGGATAAAATGTGGACAAAGGAAAAAGGCCATACTAAGATAAGGCCGTCTGGCAAATTCACTATTGCTTCGAAGATCAAGGTTCCTAAAACAGAATAAACAATAAGAGTCTCTGAGTCGAGCTTTTCTTTCATTCCTGCAATAGCACCTGCAAAGCCGCCGCCAAACGCTTGAAGAAGGGACCAAAGGCCTAACAGGCCTCCTTCTAAGAAAATGTTTGAAAGTGGATAGGCAAGAAAGCCTATTAAGATGCCTGCTTCTGAGCCGTAAAATATTCCAGCATAAACTGCAATAGGTATTATAGGCTCTATTGAAACTAGAAAAGGAAATTCCTTTAGCAAAATCCTTCCAAAAACGGCTATGCCTAAAAGCATTAGGACTTGCGTATAATCTATTTTTTTCTGGACGCTGGTTTTTTGTTCTTTTTTTGGATGGCTTTTTTGTTCTTCTTGGTGTTCTTCGTGATGTTCCTCTTTATGTTCTTCTTCATGATGTTCTTCGTGGTGCTCTTCGTGATGTTCCTCTTTATGTTCTTCGTGTCCGTGCATTATTCTAAATTCAGTTGAAACATTTTTAACATTTTACCTTTATTCATTATGTTTGCTTGCGGAGGTGGCTGAGCGGTCTAAAGCGCACGCCTGGAAATAATAGGTTGCCAGCAAGCGTGTTCCTGAAAGGGAGCATGGGTTCGAATCCCATCCTCCGCGATTATTTTAAAGCTTTTATAATAAGCATTAGTTGCTGGACTATTGTTTTTTGTGTAAGCTTCTTTTTTGTTGTTTGGCTTTAAATTCTTGAGCTGTTGGCTGTGTATTTTGTTTTTTGTGCTATTTGTCTTTTCTGCTCTTTTTTGGTCTTCGTGGTTTGTTGACAGGCTTTTATAGCTAACTCTTGAAAAATTGGCTATTGTTTTAATGATTTGTGCAAAAACAGAGCCAAAAGATTTGTTAATAAAGGAGTAAGCCAGGGAGCTGCAAAGCTCAATTAGGAATTGAGCCGCTTGGAAAAAGCAAAGCAGTTTAGCTTACCCCCTTAACTCCCAATACACCGAGTAAATTATAGCAACTTAAAGTTTTTATATGTTAGGTTGTTCATTTCTAAAATGGAAAGCATAGTTGCTTCTGTTTTGGATGCTGATTTTTCTCGTTGGAAAAAGTGGCTTGGAGAGCTTGATGAGGCTGGCGTGAAAAGTATACAGTGGGATATAATGGATAATGAATTCGTAAAAAATACAGGTGTTGATAAAAGCTTTATTCCGATTCTTAGGGCTAAAACAAAAATGTTTTTTGAGTCTCATTTGATGGTTTCAAAGCCTGAAAACTATGTTGAAGAGTTTTCAAGCAATGGCACTGAGCTTCTCATATTCCATGTTGAAGCAGCAAAAGAGCCGTTGTCGTTGATAGAAGCAATAGAAGAACAAGGGTTGAAAGTTGGATTGGCAATAGACTTGGAGACAAGCGAGAAAAAGGTTTTTCCTTTTTTGGATAAAGTTGATTTGATTTTAGTAATGGGTGTGAAAGCCGGTTTTGGAGGCCAAAGTTTTCAAACAGTTGCTTTAGAAAAAATAGCAAGCATTAAAAGTGAAATAGTTAAGTATGGGTTGGATTGTGAGATCGAGGTAGATGGCGGAATAAATGCTGAAACTGGAAAATTGTGTAATAAAGCTGGGGCGGATAAGCTCGTGGTTGGAAGTTTTCTATTCAAGAATCCATTTGGAATAAAAGATGCGGTAAGGGCTTTGAGAGAAGGAGTCAGTTTTGAATAGAGGTGGAGATTCAAGCAATTTATATGAATCTCCTTGGTTTTGTGTCTATAAAACTTTTTCATTTGCTAGCTAGTTTTTTTGACTTTACATAATTCCAAAGCTTTTTCGTCATTTCTGAAGGCGTTATTTTTTCAGAGCCAAAAACTGATTCCATTGTATCGTTGCAGCCCTTGAAACTTATAGAGTAACCTCCAAATGCAGCCTTAGGCATTAAACATCACCTCTCTTAAAGTTTAAGTTGTAGTAAATCAAAAATATATTTAAAGTTAAGCATAAGATGATAATTTATGGATTGCATTTTTTGCAACATAGCACAAAAGAAAGCAGAAGCTTTTATTGTCTATGAGGACGAAGACTCAATTGCCTTTCTTGACATATTTCCGTCTGCCAAAGGGCATACTCTTGTAATTCCTAAAAAGCACTATGAAAATATTCAGGCAATACCTGACAAAGATTTTGGTAAAATGATGGTTGCTGTAAAAAAAACTGCCAATGCTGTTATGAAAGCCATGGCTTCTAATGGCGTAAATCTTGTATTAAATAACGGCAAGGCTGCAGGCCAATTGATAATGCACCTTCACTTTCATATAGTGCCTAGATTTGACAACGACGGGCTTAAATTGTCTTTTTTGAATAAAAAAGCCGAAAAAGAAGAATTGGAAAAAGTTTGTGGTGAGGTAAAGAAATATTTTTAACGCGGAGGGCGAGATTCGAACTCGCGCTCCCTTTCGGGAACCTGGTCTCAAGCCAGGCGCATTTGACCACTCTGCCACCTCCGCATATTGAGTGTGTGATTAAATATTATTAAAACAAGCTGATGAAAACCTAAAAGCCTTAATGCCACGCACCTTAATTCTTGCAAAATAACTTAAAGACTAATCCTAAAGACATTGAAGACCAAATGACTAAAGCAATAAGCTTTTTTTATGAATGCATTGAGTAGTCTTAAGCCCTAAGAAAAGACCTAGCCAACAGCCCAAAAAAATTATAAAAACTAAAATCAAAAGACATAAAGCCTTGAACATTTGTAGGTAAGTCACCTTAAAAAAAACAAAAGACTTAAGAGTCAGAATTTTTTTAAGTAAACAATTTTTGACAATTTGATTTTACAAAGCACAAATGCATTAAGCACTCTCATTCAAAGTCTTGAAAGTCTGGCAACAAACCAAGCGACTTCAAAAAATTAATTTGCCATTTAATGTTTGTAAATGGATTTAAGAGTTGAGAAAGCTATTAAGCCCATCATCAAAATTATCAGGCCTGCTAAAGCCAGAGTTAATATTGGGTAATCAGGCAGTACTGTCAATGCAGTGCTTTTTATCTGATTAAGGTCTGGTATGAAATTGCCGTTAGAATCTTCTTTTTGTCTGTTTCCGTCTATTTTTTTATTACCGTTGCCGTTCCTCAAGAAATAATCCTGAGTTTCGGACAGGTAAAGCCTTACGTTTGTTGACTTTTTCAACCCGTTTTGGTTAGTTGCAAAAATCTTTATTTCAGTAGTTTCAGGTAGGTCAAAGGGCGGAGAAATAAAGTATATTGCCACCTTTGAAGACAAAGGCGTTAGACTTATTTCTTTCTCCGGGAAATAAACATAATTTTTGTCAGCGCTCAGAGACAAAGTAATTTTTTCCAAGCCTTTGTTTTCCAAATAAAGTTTCAAAGTTCTTCCTTGGCATGTTTTTGCATCGATTTCCTTCTCTGTTGCATCAACTACGAAATCAAAGCATAACACATCGGATAACAAATTCACTTGTTGTTCCTTTTCTATAGAAATTTTATTTGACTTGGCTGTCAACTTTACCGATTTCAGCTTTTCATCAGCCTTAACAGTAAAAGGTATTTCTGCTTTTGATTCGCCTGCTATTGTCAATTGCCTTGGCCCTATTACATTGGTTTCAGGTTGGTACTGCAAACTAAAGTCTTGGGAGAGTTGGCCAAGGTTATATAATATTGCTTTATGCTCAGTGCTTGAACCAAGGCAGGCGTTTATCAACGGCATGAACAATTCTGCATTGTAGCAGTCTACTATTTCCAAGGAAAAGTCCCTCTCAAAGCTTATGTTGTCAGATTTCAAAGAAACTGAAAATTTTTTCTTTGCGTCTTGGCCTTTAACTATTCCGATTGAAAAATAAACTTGATAAAGGCTGTTCTCAAGCTCGTTCAAATCATGAGCGTCAAAGTAAAGCCCATTAGTAGAGGATGAAATAAACTGTAACTGCCTTTTGCCTTCTTCATCTATATCAAACCCTATTGAAAAAACCACTATGTTTGAATCTTTAAGCAACTTTACTGCCTCTTGAATGTTACCTTCGCATGTTTCCTTGCCATCGCTGATCAACACCACATAATTTTTAGAATTGTTTAATCCAGCAAAATCAAAAGAAGAAGCGCTTAATGCTTGAGCCATGTTAGTCATTCCCTGTGGGTTCAATTCTTGAGCCTTTCTCTTTATAACTTCATAATTCCTTACGCCTGGCTCTACAAGCAAAACAGAATCTTCGCATCTTTCTCCTTGCCCGAAAACCCTAAAGCCCGTTGTCACATCTTCAACTTTATCTAAAATGGAAGCCAAAGCCCTTTTTGCCACAAATATTTTCTTTTCGCCGTTTGCTAATTCATCCATTGACCCAGAAACATCAAAAACTATTTCCACGCCAATATCATCCAGCCTTGCTTTTTTGTCCTGAACAAGCCTTGAAACGTCTATTTCAGCATTCAATTTTTTGGAGCGGTTGGGCAAAATTTGAACCGTGCTTTCGCTTATTTTTCCCGGCAAGCCTGACAAAGAAACATTCAAAGTCAAAGGAGAAGAAGAGACATTTTCCAGCTCAAATTCAAAAGTCGGCTTTTCTTCGCTGCACAATACTTCTTTTCCAGAGACCTTGGAAAATTTCAAAGCGTAGCAATCGTTAACCACTACAGATAAGTTTTGTGAATGATTTTTTTCAAATAGAACACTTTCACCTACCAACTTTAAGTCAAAAGAACCTTTCTGAATATTTTCCTTATCAAACAATAGTTCTACTTCTGCAACAGACCCTGGTTTTAGAACGACTCCTGAGGTAGAAAGACCTATCCAAGAAGGACCCTCTAAAGAAAGTCTTATTTCATCTTCCAATTTTCCTAAATTCCTTAAAACTACTTTTGGATTTTCAGGCTTTTCAAAACAAGTTTCAAATTTGTTGTTTAAAAACTCGTTACCAAGTGAAATGCTAAAATCCTGTTCTGAAGAAATATTCAAAGAAAAGTTTTTTTCAGTGTAAAAGTTAGGGTTCGGCAATACTGCCCTCAACTTGAAAGGATAAACGCCCTTTTCAGCATCGCATGGAGGGTGAAGCTTAAGCAAAACTTTTTCAGGAGAGCCTTTTGCCACATTAACTTTTTCAGAACTCAACGAATACCAGCTTTTTTCAAGCCCTAAAACAGCTATGTTTGTCCTTTCAATAGTCTGGTTTGGAACTATTGAATTATTTTCCAAAACAACTTCAACGGTTTTTTCTTCACATTGGTTAAGGGAAATAATTTCATCGCTCGATTTTACATTCAAAAAATGCCCTTGCTTCAAATTCAAGGTACATAAAGCAGAAGTTTTTTCCGAATTGTTGTATTTATCATAAACAGCAATTTCGGCAAAATACTTGCCTGGATCTGCATAACAATTAGCAACGGAAAAAACATTCAAGGATGTACATTCACCAGGCTGTAAAGTAAAGTTTTCAGGCAAAACGCTGAACCAATTCACTGACTCAAAGTTCTTTGCAAAAGAATAATAAGACTTTTCGAAGGAAGAGTCGTTGCATACTTCAAGAACAGAGCTTGTCAATTCGCATTGCACTGATTCAAAAGAGCAAGAACCGTTTATTTTCACTGAAAAAACGGTTTGGGCTGAGAGTAAAAATATTAATCCTGCCAAAATACCAAACCATGATAATGTTTTACACATGTACAATCAAACCCCCGTGTTAGCCTTACTAATACTCTTCCCTACTGAAAAAACAGCAAAAAATAATACTAACAAAATCAACAGAGCCAAACCGCCTAAGAAAAAATTACCCAAATTAAGCAATCCTGACAAAGGCAAAGAATCGTCTTTTTTCACTTCTTGTTCTTCCAAAACTTCAACCACTATGTTTTTAGAGACCAATAAGCTGCCTTTCCTTAATTCCATTCTAATAACATATTCGCCTTGTTTCAAATCTTTGGGAGCCTCTATTTCTGTTGAAACCTGAACGGTTTCATTAGGCCTGATTTCCATTATTGCTATGTCGCTAGCTTTAAGTTTTTCTGAATAAAAAGACACTACTATGTCTTTTGCAGTCATATAAGTCTTGTTTTTTAAAGTTAATCTTAATTCAGCAGAAGAACCAGGCTTTAAACTTATTTTAGAAGGAAACCCCATTATTTCGGGAAAACCGTAAGATTCAATGTTTGAAACCACCCTGAACTTTAAATCTATATGCCTTTCAAAGCCTGTTGATTTTATCAAAACAGGCAGGACATAATCTCCAGGCAGAGTCTCTACAGAAGGATTCACAGAAATGAAAAACGACTTTGATTTTTCAGCAGGCAAATAAAAGCTTTTTTCAGGAATCAAAACCTGCACAGTACCAAGTTGTTTTAACACATCAACAGAAATTTTTTCTTCAAAGTCGCCAAGGTTATTGACCAAAACCTCAAAAATCTGCCCTTTGTCCGCTGAACAAACCCTTGCTTCAAAATCGTTGTTCAAGACACTTACTTCAATGAGCCTTTTTGGCAAAACCGAAACTTTTATGGTCTTTGAAAAAGACTTTTCCTCGTTCCACGCATACAAAATTATATTATGAGAACCTTTTTTGTCCAATAACCTTGCTGAAACCCTTAAAATCGCCCTGCCCATTCCATGCTTTTCAATCTCCAGCGTGTTTTTGGACAATTCGTTAGGAAGAGTCCCGTCAGAGCTCAAATTTATTTTTTGGGTCTTGCTGCTTTTATTGAAAACCTTCACAAAAAATTCTACGGTTTCACCTGCGCTTATTTCCTTTGAAGAAGGGCTTACTTCAACCAAAAAATCTTCAGGCTCGCATTCAACCAACTCAATGTCAAAGCTTGCAACCTGCCTAACATCAGAATCTGTCCTGAAAACTATTTCGTGCTTTCCTTTTAGACTCTCATTGGTGTGCAACACCAAACTAAACTTTTCTCTGGCGTTTGA
>JBBISX010000017.1:5469-10346 GCA_037441005.1 Candidatus Iainarchaeum sp. | reverse complement strand
TCGCATCCTGCCAAGGCACAACAGAACCCAAAATCTGCCAAACATTAGCATCAATGGAATTGTCGTTAGGAATGTGTGGCGGGTTTGCTATCACCTGCCACTGTAACCTGCCTTGGTTATTAGAATCAGAGACAAGGACATAACGCGAATCAAAAGAAGAGTTGTTGTCCAAAACCAATAGTGAAAAATTCCTATCAGTGAGGTTCGCAAAGTTCAAGTAATAATTGCTGTCAAAGCCATCAAAGAGGCCGTTCCAGTCAGAGTTAGGCAGGACATTCAATGAAATTATATTCAAGTCATTATCAATGGAAATAGGAGAAATGCCAATGTATGTCCTGCCACCGCCACCGCCTGGAACGTTTGAACACACTAGAGTATCGCCTACGCCAATGACAAATTGACCACTAAGACAATTGGCAGGATAGTCTTTAAGCCTTGCCCAAGAAAGCTCAAGGTAAGCCTCGCCAGTGACATTAATGTCTCCGCCAACGTGCAACCTAGTCGTAGGATTAGTAATGCCTAAACCAAGATTGCCAGAAGAACCTACCAGCCTAGCTAATTCTGAATTGGAATAGTTGAAAACAATGTTGCCGTCCCTTGAATTGATCCTGTTAACGTTAATGTCATAAGCAGAAATAACAACGTTGCCAAGGTAAGAAACGCCTGTAACATTAAGGTCGCCGACAACATTCAAAGTATTTGCAGGAGACAAAGTGCCAACGCCAACGCGATTAAGAGAAGAAGAAACATAAAAAAAGCCGTTGGCGGCGGACAGACCTTCAGTAAAATTTGCATCGCCTATTACATTTAAAGAAGAAACAGGAGAAGAAGTGCCAACGCCGAGCCTTCTTGAAGAATAATCCCAAAAAAGATTGCCATCGCCAAAAATGGAAGAGCCATTATAGAACAAAAGCCCTCCAGAGAAAAAAGAAGAAGCATTAGTGCCGCCGCTGGCAATACCCAAAGGAGAAGAAAGAGACAAAGAGCCAATCAAGGCAGAAGAAAAATTAGCATCAACAGAATAAACCTTCCTAAACCTGCGCAAAGCAGAGCCCAAATCCCAAGTATTGTCAGGGTCAGGCAAATAATGGCCATTAAGGTCAATGCCAGTGACAGTAGCAGCGTTGAAATCGTTCAAAATCACAATACTCCTAAAATAACCAACGCCGTCCTGCAAAGTGATGCCGCCAGAACCAAAGCCGCCATTAATCCACAAAGGAGAAACAAAGTTCCAAGAACCGGAAATAGTTTCATTCTCAGCACGCCTCGCGAACAAAGAATTGGCATCAACCTTATTCAACAAAACATTGTTAGCATCAGCCTGAGTATAAAAGACAAAGTTAGCATCAGCAGACTTCACAAACCAATCATTAACATCAGCCTGCTTGGCAAAAGTAGAATTAAAGTCAGCATCAAAACCAAGCTCAGAAAGAGAAGAACCAGCCTTAGAAACCTTGCTCCAATCAATGGCGGCAGAAACAGAAATGTCAGCATTTACAATAGAACCGTCAAGAATCGAAGAACTCCTAATAGAGCCTCTAGAACTCTCAAACATACGCCTGTCAGAGCCGCCAAAATTCAAGTCAGAACCATTAACCAACAAATCCATATAATAAATCTGCCCATAATTCAAATCCAAAGAAGTCAAAGAACCAAGCATCACATCAAAAAAACCATTCACAATAGCATCGTTAAAATCTTCGCCAGAATCGTAGACAAGAGTACCCCCAGAATTCGCATCATAAATCAAAACACGCAAATCCCCAGAATTAATAGGAGAACCCGAAGAAACAGCCTTGCCGTGCAAAGCCAACAACTGCTGAACAGAAAAAGCAAAAGGAGAAACAAAAAAGACAAAGAAGACTAGCCAAAAGCAAACAAACAAAGCACTTGCCGAGCCCTTAAGCCTGAACAAAACCCCCACTCCTTAATTAAAACTTATATAATAACGTATTCATAAATTTAAAGATGACTTTAGAAAAGAACGAAAATTATTTAAATATAAAAAACCGCAAAAACGACAAAAATGACCCAAAGCCAGAAACTCAAGCCTGAAAGCCCTCCATTAAAAAGAAATTTGAACTTTGAATTATTAGCAACAATAAAAACACGCGTGGCATAACACACAGATAAAACATCAGTATAAATCAACAATTTTCAATAATTTATGTTAATTTTACTGAACTCTAAACAACACACAATATCAAAGCTTCTGTTTTTTTCCTTTAAAGAGAAAAATGTTTTCAAAAAGAGCCTATTAATAAAATATCTAAAGAACTCAAACTATTTTTTCAACCTTGAACTCAACAACCAAGCCATCGTAAACCAAAATATCAGAAACGCCACGGTCAGCATAAGAACCATTGGCATAAATAGCAAGATACTCATTCCCAGAAGGCTCCAAATCGCCAATGCCGACAACCATCTTGCCAAAAGAAAAATCACGATACTTCACAGGCACATTGTTTTCAGCAAAAGCAAGAACCAAAGAAGAGCCAGAATCAGCATAAAGCGTTTGCTCGACAACACCATAGACAGAAGGATACTTCAAAACAAAACCAACCTTTTCAGCCTCAGAAGACAATTCCTGAGACTGAAAACAACCGGAAAAAAACAAAAACGAAAACAAAAAAAATGCAAAAAAAAGCCTCAAATGAAAGACCTCAAAAAAGAAACAAGCCTTGCTTTAACAGACGAAACGATAAAAGAAAATTCAGCTGAAACACGAGCGTCAAAAAAAGGAGAAACAAGGATTATAAAAAAAGCGCCGGAAAAAAGATGCATTACAGTGAAAGGAACCTGCAACAAAACAGTTACAAAAAAATCCTGCCTAAAAAGCCAAGTACTCATCAAAGGACCAGTGACAAAATCAAAAAAAAGAATACCAAAAACGCCCCTTGAAACAAAAAGCCCCAAACTCGAGTCCTGACCAGACAACAAAAAACGCAACAAAAAAACAACAAAAACATAAGTGAAAGAAGTCACGAAAGTCCAAACGCCAACGCCAGAAGTAAAAAAATCAAACAAAAACATTGAAAAAAAAGCAAAAAACAAAGGCTTCCAAAAAGACTCGTTTTTAGCAGCAGGAACAATAAAGCCTATCAAAGGGTCAGAGTTCGGAAAAACCTGCAAAAGCCTGTAAAAAAAACACACAACAAAGCCCTTCAAATAACCAAAACCCAAAAAAAACACCCCGAAAAAACACAAAAAAAACAACAAACAAAAATTTAAACAAGACGGAAGCATAAACTATAGCTCGCATTAATACAAGGACACAATTTACTACTAAAAAACCGCTGAACAAAAATGCAAAGCGATTAAAAAACAAAGCAACCCAAAATTTACACGGGCCACATGATGAGGTTAACACCTTCAGATTTCCGAAAGGAAGCGTGATGACTTAACTCAACACTGACGGCCCGTAAATTATTTTTTGGCATAAATCCAATCCAGTAAGGTCGGCCACCAAAATAAATTTTTTATTGGCAATAGGGAAAAGCATGACTGACATCATGTCCAAGGGAAAAAAAAACGAGGCCATGTCGAAAATCCGCAGTACCAATACCAAAATTGAGCTTGCACTCAGAAAAAATTTTGATGTATGGGTTACAGGTTCAAGAAAAATTATAAAATCCACGGAAAACTGGATATCGCTTTCACAAAGGAAAAAGTCGCCGTGTTTTGCGACGGCAAATTATAGCATGGAAAAGTTTTTGAGAAATGGAAACAATCCAGTTTTATCAGCCACAGCATCTGCTTCTGGGCCGGCAAACAGCACCATAATTTATTTTTGTAGTTTCAGTAATTATTTGGTTGCATTCGATAATAAGAGACTGAAGTTTCTCCATATCTTTTTCTTTAAATTCTTCTGATAATTGGATAGCATCAGCCAGTTCCTTTGCTTTAATGATAATATGGTGGTTCAAATAATCTTTAACCACAGCAACCATCCCTTGAAAGAATGCAAAATGAGTGCCAATTTTTACACTAATTATATTGTTTGTTCTTCTCAAAATATCCACAAGTTCTTGTTGGGCCTTTACAAAATTTTGTATTGCCTCATTTTTATTTATTTTCATCTATAAATTTTTCAATTGCTCAAGGGTATCTGGGTCGAACCAAAGCCCTTGTAATTCCCTTTGTTTTTGTTGAAACTCTCTCAAAAGATTTTGAGCTGTTTGGTTCTTCTCCAATTCCTTATTGAATTTTATAAAATTCTTGTACTCTTCAGACTCAACGATTGTGTTTGCAAACTCTTTTGCCTTCGTTTTTGGGTCGTTTTGTTTTCTACTCAACTCTTCAATCTTTTTTATTCTAATCTTTAATTGTGCGAACATATTTTTCTTTATAAATAGGAATTTGCCCATGAATACCCAGAATTCGCGGCATGTTAATTTCATTTTTCGTTTATTTGTTTTTTAATTAGACCACTGAACCGTTCAAGTAAATAAAATGGCTTTTATTAAAGCAGAGTGTTTAGAGACCCTAAAAAAGCCTGAAATTGCGCTTTTAGTAATATTTTAATAATTACTCGCCCTTAATAGTTTTGATCATTTTATGGTTTCTTTGATTGCAAGGCTTTTTGGTTTTAGGTTTTTTTTGTTGGCTTTGGCTTGTCTATTAATTTTGCTTTTATTGTTTTCTGGATGCGTGAAGAAAAAAGACGAATCTATCCCTTCCCCTTCGCAACCTCAACAAACAAACCCTAGCGTTGATGAAAAGCCTTTTGTCCCTCGTTTGTCAAAGGAAGATAAAAGCGTGGATAAAAAACTTTCTCCGCCTTACAATTGCTTCGATTTGCTTATTTCAACTCAGGTAAAAAAAGAATTTGGCTCCAGTTTTAGTATCTCTACAGAGGCCCAAAGATCGGAAGAGCA
>JBBISX010000017.1:0-5459 GCA_037441005.1 Candidatus Iainarchaeum sp. | reverse complement strand
AATTACGCTATCTTAGAGAAGCCCAACGAGGCTTACACAGAGTCATACTATAATTCAAGAAAATCTCTGTTTCAGAGTTATTTTGGACAGCCTTTGTCAGAGGATTTTTTAGGCTACAAGTCTGTTTTGTTTTCAAGAGATGGCACTTCTGGAAAAGAATTCATGCTTTTTTTTATTGACGATTCTGAAAAAAAAGCATATGTTGAAATAAATGCTTTCGGCACAGACCAAAAAGATAATACTGTTTCTTTTGCGGAAATGTTGGCAAGGCTTATTTGATGGCTCTGAATATAGACTTTATTCATGCATTTTTTGGACATGCAAAACTAATCAAATTTTGAAATGAAAATAAACAAATATTAACTTTTTGAAGTTTTCTTAATTTGCCCTCATGATGAAAAACGAGTTCTGAAAAATGATGAAACTGGTTCGAACTGAAGGGCAAATAACAAACAAAAAAAACACAAAAAATCCACTATAAATTCAATGAACACCATGAAAAAAGACGCGTTACAAACCCTAAAACTGAAAAATAAAAAATAAATCAAAGGAATAGAGAAAAAAATCAGTTATTCAATCAACTCAGAATCATAAACAAAAATTTGAACGCCTTTTTTCCAAGCGTCTTGCCTTAAGCCTGCCTTAACGCAAAGCTCTTCCAAAAAACTTTCTTTATTGTCAAAGTAAGCCCAGACCTCAGGCAAAAAAGTGGCTTGCTTATTACCCTTCTTTAGTATAACGCCTTTCTCAGGGCTCAGCTTTGAAAGAAGCTCCTGAACACTGCTGAAAGAAAGTTTTTCCGGCAAACCTAAAACCGAAATTGAAATTTTCAAGCTTGAAAGCTCTTCTTTTTGAACGGGAAAAAAGCGCGGGTCTGAGAAAGCCGCGAGCTCTGCATTCCTTATTATAGACTTGTACAACTTTCCAACAGGCTCAGTAGTGCCTATGCAACCCCTAAGGGCACCACGGCTATGCAAAGTTACAAAACAGGCCTTTTCTTCCAAAAGCTCTTTGCTGGCTATTTCTTTCTCAGAAACAACAAAACGAGAGTTATACAACAAAGGAAAATCAATAGCTTTTTTGGCGAGAATTAAAGCTTCAGAATGCCAATCAGGCATAGAATGCATAAGCACCATAACCGACTACTCTAAGCTTGTCACCGGCAGTATCGCCAGAATTCTTGTAATCTAAAAAATGCCCTTTCCAACCAAAACGCTTTGCCAAATGCATCAAGGCAATAATAGTAGTTTTACCGCAAGCCTCTATTTCATCAACTGCATCAAAGTCCAAAGAAGGAATGGCCTTATTGGCAACAGAATCCAAAGCAACTGCTTTTTTATAAGAATGATAATGGCTTAAATCCGAACTTGCAACGACTAATGTTTTATCATCAATCAAAGGAGCAATAGAATCAGCTAAATCCTTCGGCTTCATATCGCCAACGACCACTGGGTTTATAGTAAAGTCCTTCAAAACCCTCTGCAAAAAAGGAAGTTGGACTTCCAAAGAATGCTCGTCCAAATGCGCAGGATAAAACTCTGGAAAACCGACCTCTAAAGTCTTGACTTTGCCAAAAGGAGTCTCCCACTCTACGTACCCTGAAACCACAGCACCTTCAAAAGCAACGAAATGAGAAGGCCCAAAAAGCAAAACCTTCAAAAACTCGCTACGCCTTGAAAAAAGTTGCTTGTAAGCTACTGCCGCGACAGAACCTGAATAAACAAAGCCAGCATGAGGACAAACCAAAGCCCGCAAAGTGCCCTGAAAGGAAAACTCGCGAGCACTACCCAGAAAATTATCCACTAATTCTGCAAGCTCTCTTCTGCCAGCAGGATAAAAAGACCCTGAAACAGCAGGCCTTCTGACATGATCAGCAGGCTTTTCCGAAAACCTAAACAAAGGAGACATACTAAAAACCTTATTAAGATTACACCAAACACGACTTTAAATTTTGCGGAAGAAAAAGCCAAGACTCTTAAATTCTTTTATTTAACAGAAACCAAAAAAAAATATTTGACTGAAAAACCTAAAGCCTAAAATCATAAACCTAAAAACATAAAGCCTTAAGCCACTGCCAAAACAAACCAACAAAAACACCCAACAAACATAAAACCTTGAGTCTTTGTCTGTTGTCCGGGCTTTTTGGTTTTGAAGGCTAATTGCATTAAGTAGCTTTGAGGCGTGACTCCAGCAAAGGTTTTTTTAGTTAAACCTTTATTTCAGCCAAAAAACTACTCAAACATTGTCAGCCCCTTGGTCTTTTTTAAGCCTGCAGTAATAAACCCTTAGCTTCTCAAAAAACAAGGCTTTCTCGGCAACAACATCAAAGTCAAAGCCAAGAGAACAAATTTTTCTCTCAGTAATTGCAAAACCATTCAAGTTTGTCTGCAAAAAATAACAAACCCCATTTTCAGACAAATGCCCAGAAAGCCCCTGTAAAAACCTGTCCAAAACAACCCTTCCTTTCTTCCCGCCGTCAAGGTCAACAAACCTTATTTTGCCAGAAGGAACATAAGGAGGGTTAAAAACAATAACGTCAAACTTTTCAGAAACATTGCTAAAAAGGTCAGAAAGCCTAGCCTCAAAAAAGCCAGAAAAACCAGCTTTTTTAATGTTAAAAGAAGAGACTTCCAAGCATTCAGGAAGAATATCAACTGCAACTACCCTGCCGGCGCCCTTCTGCAACAAATTTATCGACTGAATCCCGGAACCACAGCCAAGGTCAAGAGCAAAAGCGCCAGAACACGAACCAACAGAAGAAGCAAGAAGAAAAGAATCCTCTGAAGGCAAATAAACGCCTTGAGGGCATTTGAAAAAAGAGCCATTAAAAAAAAACTCAACCAAAAAAACCACGCCCAAAAAAAAACAATTGAAAACAAATCAAAGCATTATTCAAATTAATTATGAATCATTCAATTATAAAAAAATAACAAAACTCAAAAACAGCCAAAAGTCATGCCGTGAACTATTTTAAACTTCAAGTAATCCATTGCAAAAAAATGCTTTTAAGAGCCGTCAGAAGCTTTGCCGGAACCACAAGCTTCAAAATCAGGGTGCTTTGCACAAAAAACCTTTTTCAAATTGAAAATCTCAACAGTTTCCTGGCAATCTACTAAAGCCAAGCCGGTTCTTTCAAAACCTAACTTTTCAACAACAGAAACGCTTGAAAAATAAGAAGCCTCCTTATTGTCAAAACAAGCCTTGAACTTGTTAATATCCAAATTAGCCCTGTTGATAGCCCTGCCCAGCTCAAAATCGTTCAAAGGCTTGCCGAAATGATTACTCAAAGTCCAACAACCATTTATCTCCGGAGAAGTAAGCTCTGTTTCATCGCCAGCGAAAGGATTATTACAATAAATACCAGACATCTTCATCTCCAAATCAACAAACTTGCCCTGCTGAGAAGCACAATACAAAGCAATATTGCCCATTTGAGAATTCTTGTCAGCAGAATGCCCAGTATGGGCATAAAAAAAGCCAATATCGACCAAGCCATTGAAGTCCCGCACAAAATCATAAAAAATATTTCTATTGTAAGAAAACTGCGGCGCATAATAATCGTCAAACAAAAACACGCTGGGTTTAGAAGAAGAACAAAAACTTGGCTTATTCAGGAAAAAAACAGGATAATAAACCTTATTATCCAAGTTGAGTTCTGGAGCAACATAAACACGGCCCACTTTCTTCATACGCTTCTTGGAAACTTCCAAATCAAAATCAGAAACTGTCTTAGGATAAAACTTGAGCTTTTCAGCATCAATCAAAGCAGAAGGCAAAACACTCAAACCAAACTTCTCAACCAAAGCCTTGCCTTCCTCAGAAGAAGCCTCGACTTTTTCAAGCTTGTAAGGTATCTTACGAACAACAAACAAAGTCTCGAAAGTGTTGGTAGTATCGCAACCTGCACAATCCTTAGAATAAACCATCGTCACAGGCACGGTCCTATAATCCAAATCATTAATCAAAAGATTAAGGTCAACAGAACTGTTGGAATCATTCACAACAATCTTATTAAAGCCGCCAAAATAAATGAAAATAGAAAAAGCAAACAAGACACCGAACAAAAAAACCAAAAAAAGCAAATAAAAAGGCACGCCTGGCCATTTATTAGGCTCTGGTTCCTTCGTCTCAAACTGAGACTCTGGAGCACTCTGTATAGGCTCCAAAAACTTCTCTTTTTTGGAAATTTCATCCTTTGACTTAACAGATTTCCTCGCCATAATTAACACACAAACAAAAAAATAAAACAACCAACAAAACAAATAACCAATAACAATAAGTATGAATAAAGTGAATAATTTAAAAAGGTGATTAAATTGGAAGTAAAACTAGTTGACTCGCACTGCCACTTGCAAGAAATGAAAGAAATACAAAAACTAATAACAGAAGCAAAAGCGGAAAAAGTAACAAAATTCCTGACAAACTCAACAAGCCTTGAATCAATCCAAGAATGCATGAAACTTGCTGAAAAGCATAAAGAAATAAAAGCAGCAATAGGAATACACCCTGCAAAAGCCATGGAAATGAAAAACGAACAAAAAGAAAAAGCAATAGAAGAAATGGAAAAAAGAGCAAAAAATGCCACGGCAATAGGAGAAATAGGGTTGGACTACAAATACGCTAAAACACAGGAAGAAAAAAAAGCACAAGAAGAAATATTCAGAGACCAAGTAAGAATAGCGGTAAAAAACCACAAACCAATAGTAGTACATTCAAGAGAAGCGGAAAAAGAATGCCTGAAAATACTGGAAGAAGAAAAAGCAAAAAAAGTCCAAATGCACTGGTTCACCAGCAATACAGAAACAATACAAACCGCAACCATGCTTGGCTACTACATGTCCTGCGGCCCAATAATATTGTATGATACTAAAGCAGAAAAAAACACGGAAAAAATACCAATAGAAAAAATGCTTTTAGAAACTGACGCGCCTGTGAGGTTCAAAGGCCAAGAAAGCACTCCAGCTTGGATAACGAAAGTCTGCAAAAAAGCGGCAGAAATAAAACAAACAAGCTTTGAAGAAATCGCAAAACAGACGACAAAAAACTTCACAAAACTATACGAATAAAAAAATAAAAAACGAAGAAAAACAAAAGCAAAAAAAACGACCAAAAGAAAGAAAAACCGCGATCAAAAAAGAACAAAACACTCCGAAAAAGACTAAAAGGCCCAAGGAGAAAAACTACCTTAGCAAGCCCCGAAAAAAAGCGAGTAAAAAATTCACCCTGCCTAAAACTTTGATTTTTGCTAAATTTTCGGCAATTCAGACAGAACGATAAATTATTTTATGCAACTCTTCTTTGGGTATTTCCTTGTCAGCATTCTTTACTTTTTTTATTTTTCCGTTGCCGAAAGCCTTAAGGTCTTCTATGGCTTCTTTCAAGCCTATGAGTTCAGTACTGCCTGTGACCCGAAAGTCTTCCAGCTTGGAAACCTTGGAATTCAACTTCTTCAATTCTGC
>JBBISX010000016.1:0-10434 GCA_037441005.1 Candidatus Iainarchaeum sp. | reverse complement strand
GAAGATTTTCTTTGAAGCAGGCGCTTCTTTTGGGAAAGGCATAATATTTTCCATAAAGTCAGAGTCAGAAAACTCAAAACTTGCTTTTTCCAAACTTTCCTGACCCTTTGCTAAGCCTTCAAAGATAAAAAAAGCAATTAAGCGAAAGAACAGAAAAGTACCAAAGCCTTTATTAATTTCAAAAAAGCAACAGCTAAAAGACAATTATGGTTTGATAAATAATCAAAATAATCATATCAAGGAGTTTGAAAATAAGCTTTCAAAAAATAGTAGAAAAAGACGCAAAAAATGCCTGCTGTGATTTGCGGCAAAGTTTACTGAATTGTTGTCAAGCATCCCTTTTTTCTGCAAAGTAGCCCCGAGCAAGCTATCAAAAAGCATTCCGCCAAAACCTGAAACCATTATTGAAAAAGAAAACAACAAATTTTTTTCCGCAACAAAAACTATCAGCGCTATTAAAAGAGCGGCAAAAAAAGAAAATAACGTGCCAAGGAAACTGATTGCTCCGTTAGTCCCGTACTCTACTTCTTTAAAATTCGTTATTAGTTTAGGTCTTTTCTTTGACAATAGCCCTATTTCAGAAGCAATCGTGTCAGAGGCAGCAGAGGCAACGCTTCCATAAAAACCAACAGGAAAACCAGCCAAGAGAAGCGCTGTCGCAGGTCCTACATTGCCTAAAACGTTTTCAATTCCCCTTATATCGTGTTTTTTTCTAATCTGGTTTTTTACTATTTTCCCTGAAAACTGAGCCATGGCATAAACAACCAACAGCACAAAAAGTGCTTTGATGCCTCCAAAGAAAAAAACCAAAGCCCCGAAAAACAAAGAAAGAATTATGCCAAAGTTAGTCAAAAGTTTTTTTTTGAAAGAATAAAAGCCAGTAAGAGAAAGTATGAGAATTGCAAAAACTACTTCAAGAAAATTCATTCAAATTCTCCCAATGCAAATTCAAGATTCCAAAAACCTTGACTTTGCGATTTCAACCCTCTTTATAGGATAAACTTTTCTTGCTTCAGAGTAGATTTTGTTAGGAAGGTTGCCAAAAACCAATTGTTCAATAAGTTTTTTTGCTTCCAGTTGGCTTACAAACTTCCTCGTTGCTTCTTCCATGACTTTTGAAATGCTTGCTTTTTGCACTCCAGAAGCCTTTTTTTCAGTCACGACTATTATTTTTATTTTAGCCAATTTTTTGTCCTTGGTTTCAAAGTTTTTTACTACCATTATTTTGCTTGTCCTTCTTCGTATTATTCTTTTCAAATAAGAATCTTTTATGCTGTGCCCTATAGCCTCGCACTGCCCTTTGTTGGCAGTAACATTAACTACTTTGAACTTTATTTGTATGTGGCTTTTTTTCGGTTGGTTAGCCAGTTCGCTCACAGTAGCTTCTACCGTCCTGCCTAAAACAAGCTCAGGCTTTTCTGCAATTGTTTGACCCAGCTCTTTTCTTTCAAACTCTTCAGGCGCGTACAAAGAATACCATGACTTTTTCTTCCACTTGTCAACAGTCTTCCTCTTGGCTTTTTGTTGAGTCGCCTTTGGTTGTACTTCTTTTTTCTGCGCCTTTGCTTCTTTAGTCGCCATGCTATCACTTCACCAAAAGTTCTGCCTCTTCAGGCGTGTATTTCCAATCTTTTTTGATTTTGCCTTTTTTAGCGTAATACTTAGTAAGCCTCTTTATTTTTGAGACAGTCAGCAAGTAGCCTCTTTTTGCGGTTGTGTCGTGCTTGTTTGCCTTCATATGCCTCTGTATGACAACGGATTTTCTTATAAGGTTCAAAAGGTCTCTCGGCATGTCTGGCAAGAGTTCTTTTTCGCCGAGAATTTTTTCAATGCTTTTACCAACTGTGGCTTTTACATTCTTTACGCCATAAGAGTCTCTAAGAGTAATCCCTATTTCCGAAGGCGTTAAACCTTGGTTTGAAAGCTTTGCTATTAATTCGACTATTTCTTGAGGCGAGAGGTCTATAAAGACCTGCTTTTCCTTGTCCTCTTTCTTTTTGCTCTTTTTATTGGCTTCTGCCACAAAAATCACTTGCCTTTCCTTCCTGTCGGTAAGGAAGAGCGTTTTAACAAAAATTGATTTTAATTAATATTCCAAAGAAACATATAAAAACCTGCCTGAAGAGACTAATGCCTTATTGGCCATTCATGTTGGCAAAACTCAAACCCAAAAATTTACGACAAAGGTTTAAGGCTTTTAGTTTTTAATCGTCGTGCGCTTTGCAATTGAAGGCCTAATACTGATAGGGGCTTTCAGCCTTAGGCCTTTAAAAAAATTTTTATTTTAGACAACCAAGATAACTTTGTTCGTTTTAGTCAAAAATTTAAATTATTGCTTCTAAAAAAAATTAAGGGTTTTCATGCCTGAAAGCAATTATTTCGTTGAAACGGAAAAGAAATGGCAGGATTACTGGGAGAAAGAAAAAATTTATGCTTTTGACCTTACAAAGTCAGGGCCTATTTATTCAGTTGATACCCCGCCTCCTACTGTTTCAGGCAGGATGCATTTAGGCCATGCTTTTTCTTACACGCAGGCTGATTTCATAGTAAGGTATAAGCGTATGCAGGGCTTTAATGTTTTTTACCCTTTCGGCTTGGACGATAACGGCCTTGCTACAGAAAGACTTGTTGAAAAAAGCAGAAACATTAAAGCAAAAGACTTCTCAAGAGACGAATTCATAAGAATCTGCCTTGAAGAAACAAAAAAATACGAAGACTTAATGATGTCCGATTTTAAGTCCATAGGATTGAGCATCGACTGGTCTTTGACTTACAGGACAATAGACTCTTTGGCAAGAAAAGTCAGCCAAACAAGCTTTATCGAAATATACAAGAAGAAAAGAGCCTACAGGAAAGAAGCGCCAAGCATGTGGTGCCATGCTTGTGAAACAGCGATAGCTCAAGCAGAACTTGAAGATATAGAGCAAGAAAGCACCTTCATCGACCTGCTTTTTACTCTTGATAATGGCGGCGAAATATCAATTTCTATTAGCAGGCTAGAACTATTGCCAAGCTGTGTAGCTGTTTTTATTCATCCAGAAGACCAAAGAAAAAAAGATTTGCTTGGCAAAAAAGCAATAGTGCCTTTATTCAATCACTCAGTTCCTATTTTGGAAGACAAACGCGTTGACCCTAAAAAAGGCACAGGCATAGTGATGTGCTGTACTTTTGGAGACCAGACAGACATGGAATGGTATTTTGCACATTCGCTTCCTTTGCGCGTTAGTTTTACGAAAGACGGCAGGATGACCCAGCTTGCAGGAAATTATGCAGGAAAGAATATAAAAGAAGCAAGATCGCTTATTCTGGAAGACCTTAAGAAAAACGGCTTCTTGGTTTCACAAAAGCCAATAAGGCACTTCGTAAAAGTTCACGAAAGATGCAAAACAGAAATGGAAATAATGAACACGAAGCAATGGTTCATAAGCTATCTTGACCTGAAAGAAGAGTTCATAAAAAAAGGAAACGAATTGAATTGGTTTCCAAAGCACATGAAAGTAAGGTATGAGAATTGGATAAAAGGGCTTCAATGGGACTGGAGCCTTTCAAGGCAAAGATACTTCGGCGTGCCTTTCCCGGTATGGTACTGCAAAAAATGCGACGAAACAATAGTTGCAAAAGAAGAAGAACTGCCAGTGGATCCAATACAACAAAAGCCAAGCGTTTCAAAATGCCCAAGATGCGGCAATAAAGAATTCGTTCCAGAGTGCGATGTTTTGGATACTTGGGCAACATCATCGCTAACGCCACAAATAAATTCAAAATGGAGCATAGACAATTCTTTCCACAAGAAAATATTCCCAATGTCATTGAGACCGCAAGCTCATGACATAATAACCTTGTGGGCATTCAACACCATAGTAAAAGCATACTTCCACGAAGGCAAACTGCCTTGGTCAGACATAATGATTTCAGGGCACGCCCTTGACCCCAAAGGCAGAAAAATGTCAAAGAGCCTCGGCAATGTAATAAACCCAGTTGAAATGATAAACAAGTATTCAGCAGACATGCTAAGGTACTGGGCCTCTTCAGGTTCCTTGGGAGAAGACCTTCCATTCATGGAAAAAGAATTCGTTGCGGCAAAAAAATTCATTACAAAACTATCAAACGTGGCAAAGTTCGTTTCAGAAAAAACCCAAGAGACGCAAGAAGACCAAGCCATAAAAAATTACAACGAACTAAGACAAATGGATAATTTCAAAATGGGAAGAAACCAAAGATAAGGCTACTAAAGCTCTTGAAGAATACGAATTTTCCAAAGCAATGTCAAGCCTGAGAAACTTTTTTTGGCTCGAATTCGCAGACTTTTACATAGAGGAAGTAAAATACAGGGTTTACGGCGAAAACTCCAAAAGCAAAGAAAACGCAAAAGCAACTTTGCTTTATGTATTCTCCGAAATGGTAAAATGCTTTTCCCCATTTGTGCCTCACACAACAGAAGAAATATGGCAAACAATGTTTAAGAAACTGCATAACGAAAAATCGATACACCTTGAGAAATGGCCTAAGGCAAGACTTGAACTTCTTGACGAAAAATGCTCTAATGCAGGAGAACTTGCAAAACAAATAATAGCCATGATAAGAAAACAAAAATCGGACCTGAAAATTGCGATAAACGCGCCTTTGCAGGAATTCAAGCTCAACAAGCAAATAGACAATAACCTTTTTGAACTCGTTGAAGAAGACATAAAAAGAACGATGAATGTTGAAAAAATAGTATTAATGTCTTGAAAAAAAACCTTTTATTTAGAGCCAAAGTCAAAGCATAGTCTGAGTTCGCAGGCCATTTTGTTTTTTTTGTTTTGGAATATTTGTGAGTTGGTTTTGGTCTTAAGTCTTTTTGTCATGTTTTTTTGTTTGGTTTTTTTTATTTTCTAAAAATGTTTTTGAATTTGCCGAAAAAGTCTTTTCTTTCGACTGAAGTTTTTTCCTCTTTAGCCAATTCTTCAAGCAATTCCTTCATTTTTTTACTTAGTTTAACAGGTGTTTTCACAAAGACTTTTACATATTGGTCGCCAAAATAATTCCCATGCACGGATTTTATTCCCCTGCCATTCATTTTGAATATTGTTCCGCTTTGTGTTCCGGCAGGTATTTTCAGTATTGCTTTTCCTTTCAAAGTAGGCACTTCTATTTCAGAGCCCAAGGCAGCTTCAGAAAAAGAAATGTTTGCTTCCATGAATATGTCTTGGCCATCCCTCTTGAAAACTTCGTGAGGCTCAACATAGACAATTGCGATAAGGTCACCGTATCCTTGCCCTTTATCACCAATGTTTCCATTGCCTGCATACCTTAACTTCATTCCTGTGTCTATTCCTGCAGGGATTTCAATTTCAATGGTTTTTCTTCTTTTGACTTTGCCAGCGCCATTGCATTCTTCGCATTTTTGTTCAACGTAGCTTCCTTCGCCACCGCACTTAGAGCAGGTTGTTTGGGTTTGTATTACCCCTATGAAAGTCCTTCTAATGGTCTTTCCAACGCCTGTTCCGTTGCATTTTTGGCATTTTATTATTTTACTTCCAGGCTTTGCCCCGCTTCCTTTACAAGTATTACATTCCTCGTACCTTTCAAACTCTATCTTCTTTTTGCCACCGTTTACAGCTTCTTCAAAGCTTATGTTTAGCCTTATTACTATGTCTTCACCCCTTCTAGGCCTTCTTCTATGCTCTCTACCAAAGCCAGTGAAAAATTCTTCAAAAGCAGAGCCAAAGCCCATTGAATCAAAAATGTCCTCAAAGTCAAAATTAGCTTCGTGAGAACCAAAGCCGGAAAAGCCTTGAAAGTTTTCAGCCTCTTGTCCGAACTGGTCATAATTTTTTCTTTTTGTTTCATCTCCAAGAACAGAATAAGCATGCTGTATTTCCTTGAACTTTTCTTCAGCACCAGGCTCTTTGTTCAAGTCAGGGTGGTATTTTTTGGCAAGCCTCTTATAAGCTGCTTTTATTTCCTCTTGGGTCGCATTTCTTTCCACCCCTAATATTTCATAGTAATCCTTGCTCATTTTTTCTCCTCGCCAATGCTTGCCAAAACACTTTGGATTTTACTTTTTATTTGCTTTCATCTTTGAAGTTCGCATCAACAACATTGTCATCGTCTTTGCCTTTTTCTTCTCCCGTGCTTTTTTGGTAACCAGAGCCTTTGCTGTAAAGTTCGGTAGAAGCCTCTCGTACAAGAGTATTAAGCTCTTGCATCATTGCTTTTATTTTATCAACGTCTTTTTCCTGAGGCTCCAGAAGCTTCTTCATCTCTGAAAGCTTTTCTTTCAACTTGTTTATTTTATCTTCAGAGATTTTGCCTGAAAGCTCAGGCAATATTTTTTCAGTGCTGTAAACCAAAGAATCTGCTTCGTTTATGGTTTGTATTTCTTCCATTTTCTTTTTGTCAGCCTCAAGATTCGCTTCTGCCTCTTTTCTCATCCTTTCTATTTCCTCGTCGCTAAGCTTTTGCGAAGCAACTATCTTTATGCTCTGCTCTTTTCCAGTGCCCTTGTCTTTTGCAGTGACATTCACTATGCCATTGGCATCTATGTCAAAAGTAACCTCTATTTGAGGAACTCCTCTTGGTGCAGGCGGTATTCCTGTCAATTGGAACCTTCCTAGGCTTTTATTGTCTTTCGCAAGAGGCCTTTCTCCCTGCAGCACATGGATGTCAACTGCCGGTTGGTTGTCAACAGCAGTAGAAAATATTTGGCTCTTCTTTGTAGGTATTGTGGTGTTCCTTTCAATGAGCTTGGTAAAGACGCCGCCTAAAGTCTCTATGCCGAGAGAAAGCGGGGTTACATCCAAAAGCAAAACGTCTTTTATTTCGCCGCCAAGCACTCCGCCTTGTATTGCGGCTCCTGCGGCAACACACTCCATGGGGTCTATGCCCCTCTCAACCTTGGTTCCAAGCTCTTTTTCAATGAACTGTTGAATTATAGGCATTCTCGTAGGGCCTCCAACAAGAATTATTTTATCAACATCAGAAGCGGTCATTTTTGCATCTGCCAAAGCCTGTTGCAAAGGCTTCAAGCACCTCTCAACTATAGGCCTTACCAGCTCCTCAAGCTTTGCCCTGTTTATCTTCATAAGCAAATGCTTAGGGCCTTCTTTGGTAGCGGTTATGTAAGGCAAATTTATTTCCGTTTCAAGAACCGTTGAAAGCTCTATCTTTGCCTTTTCAGCCGCTTCCCTTACCCTCTGCATAGCAGCGCTGTCCTTGCTTAAATCAAAACCTTCCTTACCCTTGAACTCCTTTAATATGTAATTTATAAGAGCCTCATCCATGTCACGGCCGCCCAATTGAGTATCGCCAGAAGTGCTTCTAACCTCAAAAATGCCATCCCCATAATCCATTACCGTGACATCAAGTGTTCCGCCGCCCAAGTCAAATACCACTATCTTGAAATTAGTGGACTTTTTGTCAAGACCGTAAGCAAGACAAGCCGCGGTTGGTTCGTTAATTATTCTAATTACTTCCAATCCGGCTATTTTGCCTGCGTCTTTTGTCGCTTGCCTTTGATTGTCATCAAAGTAAGCAGGAACGGTTATAACAGCCTTTTCTACTTTCTCGCCAAGAAAAGCCTCGGCATCCTTCTTTATCTTTTGCAGGACAAAAGCAGAAAGCTGTTGAGGAGTGTACTCCTTGTTATCAATTTTGTACTTATAATCAGTTCCCATTTTCCTTTTGAAACCAGTAAAGGTCCTTTCAGGATTAGTCACTGCCTGCCTTCTCGCAGGCTCGCCAACCAAAACCTGCCCATCTTTAGTGAAAGCAACAACGCTAGGAAATGCCTTGCCATAAACCGTGTTTCCTTCAGCGCTTGGAATTATTCTCGGCTTTCCAGCTTCCAAAAAAGCAGCTGCAGAATTGCTAGTCCCAAGGTCTATGCCTATTATCTTACTCATTTACATCACTCCGCTTTATCGACAATCTTGTTAACCTTGACTTTAGCAGGCCTTATTACCCTACCATGCATCAAATAACCTTTTTGAAGCTCCTCAATAATTTCGCCTTCACCTTTGCTATTGTCATTTTCAACCATCATACACTCATGAAAACGCATGTCAAACTGACCTTTTGTCTGGATCTCTTCAACCCCCTGCCTTGCAAGTATCACCTTTGCCTGAGCCAATATTTTTTCAACACCCTCTTTCATCTCCACATTCCCTGATTTTTTAGCGTTTTCCACTGCAGAAGACAAAGAATCAATCAAAGGCAAAAAATCCTCTATGACCTTGGCTCCCGCCAACTCCAAAAACTCCTGCTTTTCCCTCTCAAGCCTTTTCCTAGAATTCTCAAAGTCAGCCTGAAGCCTCTGAAGGCTCTCCTTATAATCCTCCAAAAGCCTCTTTAACTCATCAATCTCACCCTTGTCCTCCTTTTTCACTGCTTTATCATCCACTACATCCATTTAATCACCAAAAAAGTCTAAAATTTTTAATCAATAACTAAAAATTTTAATCAAAATGCTTTTAAATGTTGTTGTTTTCTATTATTTTATGCTCAAAAAAGCTTCCTTCAAAATAGTAATAAAGAAAACAGAACCGCCTTTTTCAGACAACCCTCAAGACAAATTCAACTGGATCTGCGAATCTTTTGGCTTTTTCCACTCTTCGGGCAAAGAAAAAGCCGCATCCTACATTTTTAGGGAACTCGTAAGAGCTTCTGAAGAAGGAAGAAAACTAACTTCCTCAGACTTGGCAGAAATCTCAGGACTAAGCAGAGGCGCAGTAACAAACCACCTTAACAACCTCATGCTTGCAGGACTCATTACCAAGCAAGGCAGATTCTATTCGGCAAGGTCAAAATCAATTTACAGAATCTTAGAAGAAATGGAACAAGATTTGCTCAGAATTTTCTCAGAACTAAAGAAAAACGCAATCGAAATAGACGAAGAATTAGGCATAAAAATACCAGAAGGAAAAAAACAAGAAAAGAATTGATTGATTAGAATCCAGTAACTATCAGTTGTCTCTCTAGAAAAGTATAAATTAAGGTTTTTATCTCTTTTAGAGTCATGCATGGCAGTTTTGAAAGGTCGTTAAACGAAATTGACGAATTGATAAGAAAAAAAATAATGAAAATAAAGACTCCTCCTTATTTTGCCTTGCTTTTATTAGAGTTCATACTTTCAATGGTAGTGCTTTTGGGTTTGCTTGTTTACATCGACCCTGTCACAAACCAAATTGACCCGCCTTTCAACTTCATAATCTTCGGTGGCTTAGTGCTTTTAGTGTTTTATATTTACAATTATACGAGTTCTTTTAGGCTTGTTTCAGCCTCAAAAAGAAGAACTTCTTTGAGAATTTTCATGTTGGAAGTCATAATATTTGGCCTTATTTTGTCCTCTTTGTATTTTTATAAGAACACCGGCATAAACCTTATCCCTTATCCTTTCAATATAATTTTCTTTTTGTGCATAATTTCAGTGCCTTTATATTTTTACATCAAAGAAAAATTTTGGTGATGCTTTTTGTTTCATAAAAACCATATTCAAAAGCAAAAGTTATCTAGGTCATTAAACCTATTTGAAGTTACTCTGTATGCTGTAGGCGTGATAATAGGTGCAGGAATTTATGCGTTGATAGGTGAAGGCGTTCAAATAGCCGGAAGTATGATTTGGCTTTCTTTCGTTTTCGGCTCGATAATAGCGGCCTTTACTGCCTTAAGTTACGCTGAACTTTCTTCCATGTTTCCAAAAACAGGCGCTGAATTCAATTTTGTGAAGCACGCTTTCAACTCTAACTACCTTGCTTTTTTTACAGGTTACTCCGCAATTTTTGCCAACCTTGTTTCCGTTCCCGTGGTTGCTTTGGGCTTCGGGGGTTATTTGAACGGGTTAATAGGTATTAACATTGTTTTGTCCGCAATCGCCTTGATAATAATAATGACTTTGCTTAATTTTTTTGGAATAAAAGAATCAGCCAAGTATGCTACTATTTCAACAATGCTAGAAATGGTTGGAATAATCATAATAATCCTCATAGGACTTCCTTATTTTGGCACAACGAGTCTTTTTGAAGTTCCTTCGCAAACAACTTTTTTCTTTGCTCCAGTTTTTGCCGCAACAGCCTTGATTTTCTTTGCTTTCATAGGCTTTGAACAAATAGCTAACATAGCTGAAGAAACGAAAGAAGCCTCAAGGACAATACCAAAAGCGGTTTTGCTTTCCATTTTGATAACTTCAATACTTTATATCCTGGTTTCAATTTCAACCGTCAGTGTTTTTCATTGGCAGGAAATAGCAGGCTCAAAAAACCCCCTGGCTTTGATAGCCCAAAAAGGCTTGGGCGATTACGCGGGCTTCATAATGTCTTTCATAGCCCTTTTCTCTACTTCAAACACAGTCCTTATACTATTAGTAGTTACAAGCAGAATGATTTACGGCATGTCAAAGCAAAGCGCTTTGCCAAACATATTCCAAACAATACACGAAAAAACAAAAGCACCATA
>JBBISX010000015.1:0-10526 GCA_037441005.1 Candidatus Iainarchaeum sp. | reverse complement strand
ATAGGGGAATGTTTGTAGAGTTGGATTATTCTGAAGGGACTTTAATTTGCCTTGTTACTGATGTTTTCAAGACTAACCAGTATTTTGAGCGTTTTGATTCAGTAAAGGAGTTTGAGAGCTCTGGTTCTTTGTTGGTTGATACTTTTCCTGTTTCTGATTGGGAGTATTTTGTTGCTACTTCAAGGCCTTTGGGTGTTTTTAGTAACGGCTTGGTGAAGAGGCCTTCTTTTCCTCCTTCGCCTGGTTGTAAGGTGCGTTTGGCTGACAAGGATAGGCTTGGTCTTTTTTTGGGTTTAGATTTGCGTGCTGGGCTTTCTTTGGGCGAGGTAGAGCATCACGGAGTTCCTGTGAAGTTGGGTTTGTCAAGGCTTTTGCAGAAGCATTTAGCTGTTTTGGCGATGAGCGGCGCGGGAAAGTCTTATTTTGTTTCTGTTTTGCTTGAGGAGCTTTTGTCTCGCAGTCCTGAAGATGGCAGGTTGGCCGTCGTTGTTTTTGACGTGCATGGCGAGTATCGTTCTTTTGCCGACCCTGTTGTTGGAAGCGATTTCGTGGATTTTTCTGCTAAGTCCAGGTATGTTGATGCTTCTCATGTTAAGATAGCCGTTTCGAAGGTCTCTGCTAACATATTTCATTCTATGAGCCCTGAAATGACTGATGTTCAAGTGCGTGATTTGTCAAGGATTATTGACTCTTTGCGTTCTAAAATGAAGTCCGGCCTTGGCCCTTATTCTTTGAAAGATTTGATTGCTGAGGTTTTGGCTGACAAGGAGATGAAGAATAATTCAAAACAAGCTTTGTTTCGTTGGCTTTCTTCTCTTGAGCAGTTGGGCATTTTTGGGACTATTGATAACCCTAATTTGTCGGACCTTTTGAAGCCTGGTGTGCTCACTATTGTTGACATGAGTTCTTTGGTTGATTTGAAGAAAAAGCAGAGTTTATTTTTGTAAGAAGCTTTTTGAGGAGAGGAAGAATAAGCGCATACCTCCTTTTGTCGTAGTGCGTGAGGAAAGCCACCAGTTTGTTCCCGAGTCTTCTTCTTCAGACTCTGCTATAAGCAGAGGAGTTATTGAGACTATTGCAAGGGAAGGCAGAAAGTTCGGCGCTTGCATTTGTCTTGTTTCGCAAAGGCCTAAGAGGATTTCTTCTACTATTCTTTCTCAGTGCAACACTAACATTATTTTGCGCATAACCAACCCTTATGACTTAAAGCATATAGGCGAAACAAGCGAAGGGCTTGATTCACGGAGTTTGGACATGATTACTTCTTTGCGCGTTGGCGAGGCTTTGATCGTTGGCGAGGCTGTGAATTTCCCTGTTTTTTTCAAGGTGAGGAAGAGGCTTTCAAGGGATTCTCCTTACGAGGTTTCTTTGGACAGTGCAGCGCGCGATTTTGAGTTTTCTTCAGGTGAAAAATCCAAGGATATTGAGAATTATTTGTAGTGTATTTCTAAGGCTGTTTTTTTGTTTTGTTCTTTTTTTCTTTGGTCTTTTAAGCGTGTTTTGTTTTTTGTTTTTTTTTACTTTATAGTATTTTGTTTGGTTTTTATCTTTTTTATTATTTTTTTCTTGTCAGATTTTAAGGTTAAGGCGCAAGATTTTGCTTATACCTGCTTTTTTTTAATTTATTCTTGGTATTTTGAATATGCTTTTTTTTGAGTCTTTGGAGTACTTGCTTGTTAATTTTGGTTATGCTGCGGTTTTTTTTATAGTGTTTGCAGAGTCTGGTTTATTTGTTGGTTTTTTTCTTCCAGGCGATTCTTTGCTTTTTACTGCCGGCCTTCTTGCTTCTAGGGGCTTTTTTGACATTGGTTTTCTTTTATTTGGTGTTATTGTTTCTGCTGTTTTCGGAGATCAGGTTGGTTATTGGGCTGGCAAGAAATTTGGCAGGGGGTTTTTTGTGAAACCAGGGGATTTTTTCAGGAATCCTGACCATATTTTGCGTGCTGAGGAGTTTTATCGGAAGCATGGGAAAAAGGCGATTTTTTATGCGCGTTTTTTTCCTGTTGTCAGGACTTTTGCGCCTATTGCCGCAGGTGTTGGTAACATGGATTACGCGGATTTTGTAAAATATAATATTTTAGGCGGTTTTGTCTGGTCTTGTTTTTTTGTTTTGGGTGGTTACTTCATAGGTTCTATAATTCCTGATTCTGAGAAATATTTTACTATGATAGTTTTGGCAATAATTTTGATTTCTTTGGTTCCTTTTGCAAAAGAGCTTTTGGGCAGGAAAAAATAATTTCGCACTGGCAATAACCTCTCTGGTCTTCTTTTTAACTCAGTTTTTGTGTTTTTGTGCATGTCTCCCGGTACACTGAAGCTGGTCAGCGTAAAGTATGTTGAGAGTGCTAAAGGCATTTTTGCCACTTTTGTCAACACATCAAGTAATTTGCATGAATCGCATTTTTTCTCTTTTAAGCCGAGTTTTTTAGTGCCGCTTTCCGTGCCTTTTGATTTTTTGTCTGATTTTTTTGGTTCTGACAATGTTTTAAAGAATCCTCGTTCTTATTCTGTTTTTTTTCAGGATTTTTCTTCTCTTAAGCGTGCTGCGAGGATTTTGCGTTTATCTTTCAGCTTAGATGTTTCAGTGATTGAGCCTGAAAGGCAGTTTTTGGTTTCTAGGCGTTGGTCTTATGGCGATTTATTTACTTTTGCTGGGGATTCTTTTGAAAGGGTTTCTTTTTCTACTTTTTATTCTGTTGCTGACTTGTTTTCTTGGGTTTGCCGTTTGCCGTTTGGTCATGAATTAAATTTTTCTGTTGCAAAGAATGTTTTTTTTGAGAACTTGTTTTTTGGTTCGGATTTGCCTTTGCCAATCTGCTTTTCTACTTTTTCTTCTGTTAGCAAAAAAAACTTTTTAGGCTCTGGTTTTTGTGAAATAGATTATTCTGCTTTTTTGGCTTTCGTGGCTTCTTTAGGAAATTTTTCTTTGCGTGGTTCTAATTGTTCTTGCTGTGCTGTTTCTTCTTTTGAGGCTGATAATTTGTTAAAGTCTTCTGTTGTCAAGGCGCGTTTTTTGTCTGACGGTTTTTACTTTTTTCCTTCTTCTTCGTTGTTTTCCGGAAAAGCCGTTTCGGGCCCTTTTTTCAGGGGAAAATCTTATTCCATGCTTGCTGTTGATGCTTTTTATCTTTCCAATTTGGGCCTTGTTGAAGTTATTTCTCCTGAAGTTTTTCTTTGGGGTTGTAAGTCTAGTGTTTCTTTTTTTTCTTTTGAAGTAAGCAGGCTTGTTTCTGCTCTTTCTTCTTATTCTTCTTCTGATTTTAATTCTTCTTTTTCAAGTTCAAACGTTGTTGAGTGTTTAAGCTTGAAATATTCTGCTTCTGAGTTTTCTTCTGTCGTTTCTTCATTTTTGTCTTTGCTTCCCAGGGTTGTTTTTGGTTTGCGAAGCCTTTGTTTTTATGAGGCTGTCCATTTGGAGTGTTTGTCTTCTCAAATAGGTTCTGATTTGGCTTCTGCTTTTCCTTTGAGTTTTTCAAGGGTTTTTCCTTTGAAAGCGAGTTTTTTGGTCAGAGCCAAAGGGAATTTGTCTTTTTTGGCGGAGCGTTTGGGCTCTTCTTATAAAATTCAGGAGGGGCTTTTGAAGTTCAATTTTTACAATGGTTGAAATGTTTTAGGCCTTGGTTGTTTTTTAGTTCGGTTGAGGTTAGAAAAAGTTCAATGTCAAAAACAGCTTAAGATGTTTGTTTCAAAAACGAAAAATCAAAATAAGGCCTGGGCTTTGGCTTTTAGGTAGTTGGTTATGGTTATTTGTGATTAATTATGATTATGAGTAGTGGCGTGGGTAGGCTTTAGGCTTTTAGTTTTTCGTCAAGTGTGTGATTATTGAAATTATTTAACCTTGGCAATTGAATTCTGACAATAGATGCCGTGGCTTGTCTTTTCAAGCTTCAGTCCATTAAGGCGGCTTTGTTGTTGATTTTTTGTAAGACCGCTTTGTTTTAAGCCGTCTTGAGCTTTTATTGGTTTTTTGTTTTATTGCGTTTTTTTTTGGAATTATGGGGTATGAGGCTTTATTTAGCCTTTCTGTTCTATTTTTATTTTTTTGCTTGAATTAATTTGTTTTACTCGTTGGTTGTTTTTAGGTGGTTTTATGCATAAGTTGACTAGGTTTGAGGTTGCGAGGCTTATTAGTGCTAGGGCTCTTCAGATTTCTTTGGGTGCTCCGCCTTTGGTCAAGTATCATAAGAATGACACTGCTTATGATATTGCAAAGAATGAGTTTGAGAAGAAGGTTATTCCTTTGGCTGTTTTGCGCGAGTTTCCTGACGGCAGGATTGAAAGGGCAGGGGTGAATTGATGGGTAAGGCTGTTCCAAAAGATATTAAGCGTAAGGCGAACATGCTTTTTGATGCTTATCCTGACCAGATTTCGGACGATTTTGAGAAGAATAAGGCTTTTATTGATTCTTTAAACATGCCTATGAGTAAGAAGACAAGGAATCTTGTTGCTGGTTTTTTGGTCAGGAAAAAGGCAAGGGCTTCTTGATGTTGTTTTTTAAATTTGTCTTGGCGTAGTTTATTTTGGTGTTTTTATGAAGGTTTGTATTACCACGAATAAGATTTTGACTGATGATTTCATAGAGTTCAAGTGTCCTTTTTGTGGCGAGAAGATAGCGAGAAGCCTTGATGCGAGAAGGCGAAGCCTTCCTTATAAGTGCTCTTGTGGTTTTGAGGGCCCTTAAGGTTTTTTTTATGCCTAGTATGACTTTGCTTATTGTCAGGTTAAAGCCTGTTGAATCTGAGTTTATTGACAGTATTGCTGAAAGTGTCAAGGGTATAAAGTCCGGTTCCGTGAAGGATGTTAAGCGTATTCCTATAGGTTTTGGCATAGAGCTTCTTAAGGTAGGTGTTTTGGTTCCTTCTGATGATGAGTCTTTGCCTGAGCAGGTGGTTAAAGAGATTTCTGCTTTGCCTGGCGTTGAAGAGGCCGAGATTGAAGGCATGACTTTGCTTTGATTTTTTGTTAATGTGTGATGAAGTCCACAAAATCTGGTTTTTGGCAATTGGTTTGTAGGTCAGTGAAGCTACTATGTAGAAGTTCTGATTTCTGGTCATTCAAAATTGTTAATGAGTTCCGTTGTTGTTTTCAAGGTCTAGTATTAACACTTTTTGTTTTTTTTTTTGTTTTCATGGCTTGTTTTTGCGTTGTTATTTTGCTATCTTTCGCTATATTGCTTTTTTTTAATTGGAATAGTTAGGTTTTTTGTTGGTTTAGTGTTTCTTTTTGGTTTTCGTTTCATTATATTCGCAGGTTTTTCTTTAGCTTCTTTGTTTTAGTCTTTTGTTTTTTCATTTGTTGTTTTGCCTGTTGATATGTTTATTTTTTTGTCGTTTTTTTATTCTATGATGATAAAGCGTTTGGTTTTGAAGTGTTGGAAGACTCATTTTGATTCATGCCTTGAGTTTGCTAACGGCACTAATGTTATTGTTGGCAAGATTGGGAGTGGCAAGAGTTCTGTTTTGGATGCTGTTTCTTATGCTTTGTTCGGGACTTTTCCTAATTTGAGCACTAGGAAGGTTTCTATTGATGAGGTTATAATGGCTAGGCCTTCTTTGCAGAGTGTTGCTATAGTAGAGCTTGATTTTTTGTATGAGGGGAAGGATTATTCTGTGAAGCGTGTGGTTAAAAGGAGCGGTTCTAACGAGGCTGAGTTGCGTTCTGGCGGTTTGCTTATTGCTGGTCCTAAGACAAGTGATGTAAATAAGAAGGTTGAGGAGATTTTGGGTATAAATTATGATCTTTTCAGCAGGGCTATTTATGCCGAGCAGAACCAGTTGGATGCTTTTTTGAAAATGTCTCCTAGCCAGAGAAAGGAAAAGCTTGATGAGTTGCTTGGGCTTGATAAGTATGAGTCTGCAAGGTCGAGTGCCGTTACTTTGTCAACGAAGCTGAAAAAGTATGCTGAGGAGAAGAAAAGGTTTGTTGATGAGCAGAAGAAGAAAATTGATTTTGCGAGGGTTGAGGAGTATAAATTAAAGGCTTCTGAGAAGGAAGCAGAGGTTTCTTCTTTGGAGTCTTCTTTGGTTTCTTTTGAGAGAGCTGTTTCTAAAAAGAAGTCAGAGTTGGTTTTTTTTGAGTCTTTGGAGAAAAGGCATGTAGAGCTTGAAAAGCGTATTGTTTCTGTTTCTTCAAGGCTTGCTTCCTTGCGTGATCAGTGTTTTGCTATTGAAAAGAGGCTTTCTGGCTTGGATTTTGATGGCTTGCTGGAGAAAAAGGCTTTTTTTGGTAAAAAGTTGAGTGATTTGGTTGAGCAGAAAAATTCTTGCGAGAGAGAAGTAGAGCGCTTGAGGTCTTTTTTGGTTTCTCTCAGGGAACAGAGGGCTTCGCTTAATTCTGAGTTGCTTGGCTTCGAGAGGTCTATTAAGAGCATTGATTCTATTCATGGCTCTTGCCCTGTTTGTAAGAGGCCTATGCAGGAGCATGAAAAGTCTTCTTTGGTCAAGGAATTGTCTGAGGGTAAGAGTAGGGTTTATTCTCTTATTTTAGAGAAAGATTCTTTGGTTAGGTCTTCCGGAAAGTCTTTGTTGGATATGGAGTTAAAGGCGAAGGAGTTGGATAAGGAGTTGGAGTCTTTGCGTAAGCAGGTTTTTGAGGTTGATTCTTTGTTTTCTTCGGCTTCAGAGTTGAAGGAAAAGCGGTCTTTGATTCAGGATTTGGAAAAGGAGTTGTATTCTCTTAATTCTGAGTTGGCTTCATTGGGTTTTGATCCTTCAAGGCTTCAGTCTTTGCGTTCTGAATATTCAACGGCCTTGGCTGAGTTGGAGAGGGTTAAGGCTGATTTGAGAGGCTCTAAAGAGGTTCTTTCTGAAATAAAAAAGTCAATCTCTGTTTTTGAAACCACTTTGAAGAATATTTCTGTTGTTGAGGCAGAGGCTTTTTCTTTTTCTTCTCTTTCGGAAAGCGTTTCTGTTTTTGTTGGTGCACTTTCTTCCACTCAAGTAGAGTTGAGGGAGTTGATGGTTGAAAACATTAATTTTGCCATGACTGACATTAGTCCTAAAATCTATCCTTATGGTGACATAAAGGATGTGAGGCTCGTTTTGGTGGATGGCAGTTATGAGGTTTTTGCCAGGACTTTTAGCGATGAGCTTTTGAGGGTAGAAGGTATTCTTTCTGGCGGTGAGAGAAGCTGTGTTGCCATAACTTTGAGGATTGCTCTTTCTCTTGTTTTAACAAAAAACCTTGGCTGGATAATGCTTGATGAGCCCACCCATAACCTTGATTCTTCTGCTGTAAGCAAGTTGTCTTTAGCAATAGGTGAGCGCCTTCCTGAGTTGGTTGGCCAGGTTTTTATAATAACTCATGACAAGGCTTTGGAGTCCGCTGGCACTGGTAAATTGTATTATTTTGAGAGGGATAAGGATTCTAATGGCCCTACAAAAGTTTTTTGATTGGCGTGTTAAATTTTATTTTGGTGTTTTTCATGGTTTCGCGATTTGAAATGGTTAAGAAAAGGCATTGTGTTGCTTTTGAAAATGCTCTAAAGCAGGGCAAGGTGGATCCTCAAATAGAAAGCCTTTGTAGTTTTGTGAATTCAACTAAAAATTTTTTTACTTCGAGCAGTTGTAGTGGCAGAATATTGCTCATTGAAAAGGTAGGGGCTAGGAAGATAGATAATTTTTTTCATCGTAAATGGCACAGGTTAATTAAATTGGATGAATTAGAAGAGGGTGTTAATGCAGAAACTCAAGGCGAGCTTTGGTTTCGTGTTGATCCTTTCATTTTGCATTTGGGTTGTGCTGACCTTGCTTCCGCTAAGGTTGCTTTGGCTGCTATGAAAAGGGCTGGTGTTAAAAGGGGTGGTATTTTGGTTGCAGAGGATGGAAAGTTTTTGTTGGAGTTTCAGGGCACTAGTGTAATGTCTTTTCCTGTGAAGTTTCAGGACAAGGTTTTGGTTAATGGCGTTTTTTTAGAATTTGTTTTGGATAGGGCGAATAAGCTGCTTTCTGACAATTATAAGCGTCTTTCTTTGCTTGAGCTTGAGTTCAGAAAGTCTTTATTTTGATTTTTTGCTCTTTGTTGAAGATTTTTTGTTTTTTGATTGTTTTTTTCAGATCTTTTTTTGTAAATTTTGTTCAGGTTTTGGTTTTGCATTAGCGTTTTTGTCTTTTGTCGTTTTCATAGTGTTTTAAATGGTTTTGAGGTTTTGTTTTTTTTGGGCCCGTGGCGCAATGGAAGCGCAATCGCCTTCGGAGCGAAAGGTTGGGGGTTCGAGTCCCCTCGGGTCCGTTCAGGTGTTTGGTTTGAGGTTTTTTGTTGCGGTTCCTGTTTCTGCGAAAGTGCAGGATGCTATAGGCGCTGAGGTGCTTCCTTTTTTTTCGTCTTTTTGTTTCAAGCCTGTTGCCAAGCATAACCTTCATTTTACTCTTTGTTTCATTGGCGAAAGAGGCGAGGGAGAGAAAGATTCTTTGCTTTCTTCTTTGTCTTCTGTTTCTTTTTCTGCTTTTAGTGTTTCTTTGTCTGGCTTGAGGCATTTTAGGAAAAGTGTTTTTTGGCTTGGTGTTTCTTTAGGCGGTGATAAATTGGTTTCTCTTTCTGAACTTGTTTGTTCTTCTTTTGGCTTGTCTTGTTCTGCTTTTCCTCATTTGACTGTTGCGAGGGCCAGGCGTGGTTTTGAGCGCGAGGCTTTCAGGTCTTTTTCAGGGATTCGTTCTGATTTTTCTTTCGAGTTTTTGGTTGATAGGGTTTCTTTGTTTTCTTCTGTTTTGTTGCCTTCAGGGCCTGCTTATAAAGAATTGGGGTTCAGGATTTTGAGCAGGATTGATTCTGGGTCGTAGTAGTATTGTTGTATTATTGTTTCCACTTCTGTTTGATCGTTGATGTTGTTTTTTATCATCCATTCGAGTATTTTTTTTCTTATTGTTATTTCCGTTTCTATTTCTTTTTTTGTTTTTAGTGTTTTTTGTGCTAGTTTTTCTATTAGCGAGCTTGGGACTTTTGTTCTTGTTAGTGTGTCTTTTTCTTTGTCCCATTCGAATATGTTTGCTATTAGGGGTTTTTGGTCCATTGAAGTGACTTCTGATATTGATAATATTCTTCTTTCTATTCCTATTCCTTTTACATATATCCTGTATTGCAGTACTATTATGTTTAGTAGTGGCAGTAGTACTTCGCTGACGTTCATTGGTGGGCTTTTCAGCCTTAGCATCATTTCTTTTGGGGAGTTGCTGTGAAGGGTTCCCATGCATCCTCTATGGCCTGTGTCCATTGCTACGAAGAGTGTTTCTGCTTCTTTTCCTCTTACTTCTCCGAGTATTAGTCTGTCAGGCCTCATCCTCAGTGAGTTTTTCAGTAGGTCATCCATTGTTACTTCTGCCTGGCCTGATATGCCTAATCTTGCTTCCATTTGGACCCAGTTGTCTCTGTTTCCTAAGTGTAATTCAAGCGTGTCTTCTATTGTTATTATTCTTTCCGAGTACCTTACGAAATTTCCTAGCGCGTTTAGTGTTGTTGTTTTTCCAGAGCTTGAGCCTCCTGTTATTATTATGTTCATTGGGTCTATGCCGTAGCCTTCTGTCATTAGCCATAGGAATGCCGCGGCTTCGGTCGTCATTGTTTTTTTGTTTATTAGGTCTATTATGCTCATTTGTTTTTTTGCGAATTTTCTTATTGTCAGGCATGGCCCGTATGGTGTTACAAAAGAGTATGTTGCGTTTGATCTGTTGCCGTCAGGGAGCCTTGCGTCTATGAAGGGGTTTTGTTGGTCAAATTTTCTTCCAACGCTCGTTGCTATTCTTTTTAGTAGTGCATCTAATTCTTTTTTTTCCGTGTATTTTATGTTTGTTTTGCAGTGTCCGTATTTTTTGTGGAAAACGAATACTTCTTTTTCGTACCCGTTTACCATTATTTCTTCAAGGTTTTCGTCTTCAAGTATTTCTTGGAGTTTTCCGTAGCCTATTGTTTCTCTTAGTATTGATTCCGATATAATTACCTGGTTGCTTATTTTTGGGAAGTGTTTCATTAGTATTTCTGTCAGTTCTGTTTTGAGTTTGTTGAATTCTTCTTTTTTCAGGAGTGTTTCTTTTGAGTCAAAAGCGTATGTTTGTTTCATTATTTTTTCTCTGAATTCTTCTACAAAGGCTTTTGTGTATAGTTTTCCTGAGTTGTTCATTACTTCTTCTATTGTTGTTTGGTGTGTGAGAAGGTCCAAAAATATTTGTTTTATTTCTTTTTCTTCATGTTCAAGGTTTGGTTCTTCAACTTCGTAGTAATAGTAAGGAAACCCTTCGTAAATGCTTGTTTGTCCGTATATTTCTAGTCTTTTTCCTTTTATTTCATTCAGCATTTTTTTTCACTTTTTTGCAATAGTATTATTTATGTTTTTTATTTATGTTTTTGGTATATATTAATTAATCTGGATGCCGCTTATTTTTTGTGGCTTTGCGTGTTTTTTATGCAGGATGGCTTTGTTTTTGATTCGTTGTTGAGGAAAGTTTTGAAAAGGGTTGTTCCTTCCGATGCAGAGCTTTTGGCTGAAAAAAAGGTTGCGGATCTTGTCATAGCCAGGGTAATGTCTTTAAAGGGTC
>JBBISX010000014.1:0-10949 GCA_037441005.1 Candidatus Iainarchaeum sp. | reverse complement strand
AAGTAGAGCTTGAAATGAACCAAAAAAGCAATTATACTTTGAACAATACACCGACAGAAGAAGTGTTATGGGATGTAAAAGTTACTCGTTTTGACCCTTCAGTTGAAATGGTGGATGTGAACCTTATAAGAATGAAAATAGGAGATACCAACAGAATTGCAAAAGTGTTGATTTTCGACTTTTCAGGGATTAGTACTGTGCCAATTACAATAACCATAAACTATCAAACAAACCCGAAGTCGAATTATATGCAGGAAGTAAGAGAGCCTTTTTTCGAGCAAGGAACCTACTATTACTACGCGTCTATTGCAGGAATAAAAGACTCTTCAGGCAGAGATATTAAAGACGAAATCGTATCTGACAACTCTTCAACAATGCCTGTAATGGTTTTGAATAAAAGAACAGTAGTCACTGAAACCAATCCCTTGCTTGTCCTGCTTATCTCACTGCTTGCAATTGGATTGATTGCAAAAAAAATTAAAAACTGAAGACAAAGGTCAGAAGAGCCTTCATTGCAAAAGCATGACAGGCAAAAAGACTCTTTTACTGCCTGGGTTTCGGGGCAGGGGCAAAGAATATTCTTGGTGAAGTCACAAAAGCAAAATTATCTGGCGAAAGGCACGCGGCTGATTTTGAGGAGTACTGGGTTTTTAAAGAGACGGTGATTCGTGGCTTTTTGAGTCTATTGAGAAGGGAATAAAGTTTAATCCCGTTACTGAAGAAAACATTGATGAAGAATCTTCTAAAGAAATGATTGAATGGTATTATACAAAAGAAAGAGCTATTTAGAGCACTTCACCAATAGTTTGAACTAGCCTATCAATATAATTTCTAAAAAACCTATTGCTTTGGCATCAGGCCTTCAAAGACTTAAAAATCTGAAAAGGGCAGGCCATGATATTCTGTTTTTAGAGTTCCATAATTATTCAACATGCAAGGTAGGGTTGGTTTGTGCAATCCTTTTTAAACCTTTTTAGAATGTAGTTATTAGCAAAAACGAGGAGCTTTGCGCTTTCTCTTAGACATATTTGGTTTTTTGGAGGGATAACATGGCAGAAAAGCCGCACATTAATTTGGTATTTATAGGGCACGTTGACAATGGAAAGTCTACAACCATAGGTAGGCTCCTCTATGACACAGGGGCTCTGCCTGAACAAGAATATAGAAAAATAAAGGAAGAGGCGGAAGCCAAAGGAAAGGGTACTTTTGCTTTTGCTTATGTAATGGACAACCTCAAGGAAGAAAGAGAAAGAGGAGTAACTATTGATGTAGCATACAAGAAGTTTTCTGGGCAAAAAAACAACTTTACAATAATTGACGCGCCAGGACACAGGGACTTTGTAAAGAACATGATAACAGGTACTTCACAGGCTGACGCTGCGGTCCTTGTCGTTGCATCAAAAGCAGGCGCAAATATTCTCCAAGAACAACCTCAGGTCAAAGAACACGCGTTCTTAGCTAAAGTGATGGGCGTGAGCCAGCTGATAGTTGGAATGAACAAAATGGACGAAATTAATTATGACGAAAAAAAGTACAAGGAAGCACAAGAAACAATGCTGAAAATGCTTAAAGCAATAGGTTACAAAGAAGAGCAATTGAAGTTCGTTCCTTATTCCGCTTGGGAAGGAGAAAATGTAGTGAAGCAAAGAGGAAAAATGTCTTGGTATAAAGGCGCAACACTTGTACAGGCTTTGGACGAACTCAAGGCACCTCCTTTGCCTACAGACAAGCCTTTAAGAATGCCTATTCAGGACGTTTATACGCCTAAAGGCGTTGGAACTGTGCCGGTAGGCAGGATAGAAACAGGAATAATGAAGCCTGGAGATAAAATAATAATAATGCCTTCTGGAAAAAACGGCGAAGTAAAGACGATAGAAGCACACCACGAACAACTGCCTCAGGCAATACCTGGAGATAACATAGGCGTTAATGTCAGGGGACTTGAAAAGAAAGACGTTTCAAGAGGAGACGTCATAGGGCACGTGACAAATCCTCCTACTGTTGCAAAAGAATTCGAGGCTCAAATAGTCGTACTTTCTCACCCTACTGCGATACCAGTGGGTTATACGCCTGTTTTCCATTTGCATACAGCACAAGCCAGTTGTACAATAACCCAAATATTGAAAAAAATAGACCCTAAGACAGGCGGAACGATAGAAGAAAACCCGAAATTTTTGAAGACAGGAGACGCGGCAATAGTCAAAGTAGCCCCGCTAAAGCCCCTTGCTTGCGAAGAATACTCAAAATTCCCGCAACTAGGAAGGTTTGCAATCAGAGACATGGGGTCGACTGTTGCAGCAGGAATAATACTCAAAATAACGCCTAAATAATTAGACCAAAGCCCTGCTTTCGCAGGGCGACCAAAAAAAACGTTGATGGTTATGCAGACTGCGAGAATAAGGCTATCTTCCACGGATTATAAACAATTGGAAGAAGTTTGCAAAAAAATACAAGAAGTGGCAGAAAAAACAGGAGCAAAGCACTCAGGCACCATACCGTTGCCTACCAAAAAACTAGTCATACCTACAAGAAAAGGGCCTTGCGGTGGCGGTACTGAAACTTACGAAAAATGGCAAATGAGAGTACATAAAAGAATGATTGACATAAAAGCGCATGGTGATGATGGAACATTAAGAAAAATAATGCGCGTTGAAATACCTGAAAATGTGCACATGAAAATAGAAATAAAGGATAATTAAAGACTAATTTCTGATGCAAAAAATAAGAAAATAGTATAATGGCAATAATATAATGGCGACTAATGTGCAATTAAAAAATCAAACAAAAAACAAAGCCAAAAGCCCTCAATAATCTTTTTCAATCGTATAAAGGAACAACCTAAACTAAAACCAAACGAGTGATTGAAAGCCCACTAAAAAGCCATAAACATTCCGTGCTCAAAAAAATCACAATAAAAATTATGGCTTAAGACTTTGACAGGACAGACTAATAACAACAAACTCAAAATAGGCGAATTAATACAGTTCTGTCTTCAGCATGTTTAGCACTTCATTTTTATTAATAAACATTCTTCATAAGAATTGTGTAATTTATGAAGAAAAACATAGAGTTTTTAGAAAACAAAGCAATAGCTGACATTGCATTCAAGGCAAAAGGAAAGACAAAAGAAGAGCTTTTTTCAAATTGCGCTTTAGCACTTTCTGAAATAATGGCTGACACGAAAAAAGTAAAAAATAAAGAAAAAAAAGTAATAGAGGTAAAAGGAAAAAACATAGAAGACTTGCTTTACAACTTCCTCGAAGAATTAATATACATAAAAGATGTTGAAGGGTTAATATTTAAAGAATTTAAAGCAAATATTACAAATATTAATGAAGCCTCTGGAAAAATAGTTTGTTTTGGGTCTAAAATATCTGAAATAGGAATTGAAAGCTTGCGCAACGACGTGAAAGCAATAACTTTGCACTTGTTCAAAGTCAAAAAAACTGGAAAAAATTTTTTTGCAACCGTGGTAGTTGATATATGAACACTAAAATGAAAATAACGGGAGTTGGAAAAAATACTTGGGAAATAACCAAAGAAGAAAAAAAAGGCATGCTTGTTCCGGCAAGGATCTACGCTACTGAAAACCTTCTTAATTCAATGGATGAAGGGGTTTTTGAGCAACTAACCAACATGGCTTGCATGCCTGGAATAGTCAAATATTCAATAGCTTTTCCTGATGCGCACTGGGGCTATGGTTTTTGTGTCGGCGGGGTAGCGGCTTTTGATGAAAAAGAAGGAGTAATAAGCCCGGGAGGAATAGGCTTTGACATAAATTGCGGTATGCGCCTTATTTCAACAAACCTCACGATAGAAGAGGCAAGGCCAAAAATAAAGGAGTTAGTGGACGAGCTTTTTAAGGAAGTGCCTGCGGGTGTTGGAGTTAAAGGAAAAATAAGCCTGAAAAGAAAAGACGCATTGGAGATAATGGAGAACGGCGCAAAGTGGTGCCTTGAAAATGGATATGCTTGGGCTGAAGACTTAAACAGAATAGAAGAAAACGGAGTAATAAAAGGCGCTGATGCTTCCAAGGTTTCTGAAAAGGCTATTGGCAGGAGCCTTAACCAATTGGGGACTCTTGGTTCTGGCAACCACTATCTTGAGGTTCAGCTTGTTTCGCCTCAAAACATTTATGACAAGGAAATAGCTGAGAAGCTCGGTGTTTTTAAGGAAAATCAAATAATGGTGATGGTTCATTGCGGCTCAAGAGGCACAGGGCACCAAATAGCAACTGATTATTTGAAAAAGTTCGTTGAAGCCATGAAAAAATACAAAATAAAAGTTCCTGAAAAGGACCTTGCCTGCGCGCCGTTCGATAGTGAAGAAGGCCGGGATTATTATAAGGCTATGGCTTGCGCGGCAAACATGGCTTTTGTTAACAGACAGGTGATAATGCATAATGTAAGAAAGGTTTTTTCAAAAGTTTTCAAAAAAAGCGCAGAAGAAATGCAAATGAATCTTATTTACGATGTTGCACACAACATAGCCAAGGTTGAAGAGCATATGGTGGATGGAAAGAAAAAAAATCTCGTAGTGCACAGAAAAGGCTCTACAAGAGGCTTTGGTCCTGAAAGCAAAGAGCTCGCGCCGTTATTCAGAAAAATAGGCCAACCGGTTATTGTCGGGGGCTCTATGGAAACTGGGAGTTACGTTTGCATTGGCACTGAAAAAGCCATGCTTGAGACATTTGGTAGCACTATGCATGGCTCTGGCAGGACGATGTCAAGGGTAAAAGCAAAACAGTTAGTACAAGGAAAAAAATTGCAAAAGGAAATGCTTGAAAAAGGCATATACGTGAAAACCGCTTCTTATGATGGGCTTGCAGAAGAAGCAGGCGTTGCGTACAAAGACATAAGCGAAGTGGTCAGGACAATGGACGAAATAGGTATTTCAAAAAAAGTTTTTTCGCTCAAGCCTATCGGAAATGTAAAAGGATAAAGAGGCTTGAAAAACAAAATCTGCTAAAGACAGAAAAACAACAAAAAAAGACCAAAAAAGACACGACAAAAAACACCAAAAACCAAACAAAAAAAACAACAAAAACCTACAAAAACAAAACCGACAAAAAAAACAAACAAAAAAAACTAAAGAACGAAAAAACAAAACAAAAAAAAGACAACCCGACAAGACCAAAAAAAAACAAAAACACAACAAAAGACACGACAAAAAAACAACCTGAAAAAACCAACAAAAAAAACTAAAGAACAAAAAAAAGAGCCAAAAAAAACAACCGCAAAAATCACAAAAAATAAAAAAAGAGCAAAAAAAATCTGAATAAAAAATGCAAAAACACATCCAAAAACAAAGAAATAACTCGTTAGAGTTAATAAAGGAAAACTTTATATATGTCGGTAGCGGCTATTATAATATGCACGAAAAAAAAGCAATGATAAAAACTTTAATGCTGGCAGCAGCAAGCCTTTTTGTTTTCAGCTTTGCTTATGCTGACTGGAGTTTCAATTTTTACAGCAACGACTATTATTTTGAACTGTACAACGGCGGGAAATATATATATACAACCACGCCTTACAGCTACATAACTTATGTTTCTAATACGCCTTATTATTATTTTGATTACCCTTTCAGGCTTTATTCTTACGGCAGTTATTATTATTTTGAGCCCGGCTGGTATTCTTTCGGTTTTTCTACCATGGCAAAAGCGCCTGATGTCATTTATTCTACCTACGCAATCGCGCCGGACATTGCTTTGATAAACTATTATGACGTTTATCACGGGGTTTATTTGTATTATACCTATTATCCTGCTTCTTATTACTATTATCAAAGCTCTTGGGTTTACTACCCTTCTTGGGTAGGCGTTTATGGTCCTGCTTATTATGGGTCTTTCTATTATCCGCCTCAGACTTCTTTGGTTGGCCAGACTTACCAGCCAAAAAAGGAGGCTTTCTGCAGTGATTTTTATTTCAATGCTTATGACATTTCTGTGGAAGCAGGCAATACTTACGAGGTCGTTTTTGGCTTAGTGAATTCTTCTCCTATGGACCTTGATGTTCATGCTGTGCAGGTTTTTTCAAACAATGTTGACTTGGAAGTCAAGGAAATAGAGTTTGATAACTCGGTCAAAGCCAACGGCCAAGGCGTTGTTTCTTTTTTGGTGAGTTCGCCTTTTGACGCGGCTGCGAAAAATGTTTTGCTTGAGTTAAGCATTAATGGGACTTTCAAGGACGGAACTTACTGCAACCAATCCAATACCAAGCAAAGCGTAACGGTTCAGCTCGTGCCAAGGCAGGTTACAAAGCAATGGAAAGATTCTTCTATAAAATACGTTTCTGAAAGCTCTTCCAACACTGGTTTTTCTGGCAGTACGCATTACTTCAGACAAAAAACCGAAGAAACAACAATTTCCAATTTGGAGAACTATGAAAGCAAAATAATGGCAAATGCACGATTAGCTGGCAATTATCAGGGCAACGATAGTTACCAAAGCGCCCCGAGTTGTAATTCTCTTTCTTTGCAAGCCGAAAATTTTGTTTTAAGTTCTGGTTCTGAAAAAACAACATTTGCTACTTTGAGCAATCACGCTAGTGATGATTTCTATATTCAAAAAATAGAAGTGGATGAAAAAAGCCCTTACTTTCAAGCCGAGGCTTGGCGTGATTCTAAAAAAGTCTTTGCAGGACAGGACGGGGCGATAAAGGTCAAGGCCTCTGCTTTGGATTCAGAATCAACTTTAAACGAAACTGCTTTTTTGAAAGTGACAGGGGTGTTTGGTTCTGGGATTGAATGCAGTGTTTCAAAGTATTTTACTATTACAGTTGCAGGAGACAAACAGAAAAATAAAGAGTTTTCTTTGGTGCTTGCTAATGAAGAGAAAACAGACGGATTTTTGACTTTCGGATTTGAAAACAATTCTGAAGAAAGTGCAACAATAGAGGTTTCGAGTAATGACTTCATGGTATCGCCGAAAAAGTTCATGATAGAGGCTAAAACAAAGGGTGAAAGGACTTTGGCGATAAACGGAAACACAAAAACAGGAAAAATATTCTTCAAGGTTTTGCAGGGAAACGAAAGATTGTTCGAAAAATTCGTGATTATTGAGAAAGAGGAAAGCAAAGCACAAATACAGCAAGAAGCAGAGGCTACAAAAGAAAGAGAAGAAAGCAAAGCAAACGCTTTGCCTGAAAGCACCGGCTTTGCATTGACGGGGCTTTTTTCAATAATAAACGAAAACGCATTATTGCTTGGCTTCGTTTTGCTCTTTGTTTTTGGCGTTGCTTTTGTCTTGACTAGAAAGACGCAAAGCAGGGTTGTTGTTTAATTTGCCAAAGGCAATTCCTTAATTATCCTTAAGCACTAAGCCTTTGTTGTTTTTTGTTTTGGTAGCCTGATGGCCTAATGGAATACTTTTTGTTTTTTAGGCTGAACCGCCTTAATTCTACTTCTTGAACCTTTCTCTTGAACTCATTGCAATTGGAAAACTAAAAGCCCTTAAGACGTTAAGCTTTTGTCGCTTTTTTTGTTGCCTGCTAAAAGCATAAGCGTTTCGCTCTATTTTTTGCTTTGTTTTTCACCAATCTAATTTATAGCCAACTGCCCTGATTCTGGCAAAGCAAAAAATATTTATTGGAACTTTCCTTTAGTTTTGCATGCAGAAGATTTTAGAAGCTGTTCAAAAGAATATTTTTGTTTTTCTTGTCTTTGGCTTGGCTTTGCTTGGCGTTTTTTCTTATTTTGCGTTTTTTTCTTTGCAGAAAGCTGATTTGGAGGTTTTTCTTGTTGACGATTCCGGGAACCCATTGTGGAGAGCTCAAGTAGAGGTTTCTTTTGACAAAAATGTTCAAAAAAATTATACTGAAAGAAACGGAAAGGCGTTTTTTTCAGGCTTGCCTTTGGGAAAAGAAGTTCTAGTAAAGGCGTGGGGCAAGGGTTATTCTGCTTCTGAAAAGGTTTTTGTGCTTGATGAGACCGCTAAAAAGCTGGAGATGAAGCTGTCGCTTGAATTAATAGAAAGGAAAAAGGAAAAGACTGTTACTTTTGTTGACCATGATGGCAAAAAAGTTTCAGGCTTGCTTTTAGCGGACTTTTATTGTTCTTCTGGGTTGAAAATTGAGAGCAAAGAAGTCATAGGAGGCACTACAAGGATTAATTTGCCTGAAAATTGTGAAAGCATAAGCGTTAATGTTTCTTCTGCCAAATTTGCAAGCAAAAGCTACCTTGACAACGGAAACGGGGTAATAATGCTTCAGGCAAAAGAGTTCTCAAAGGGGATTCTTGTTGTAAGGCCTGATGCTGATTTTGTTGAGAATAAGGCAGAAATCTTTGTGAACGATTTGCAAGGCGGTATAGTGGAAAGGGCCTTGTTTGAAAAAGGCGAATCGCTTTTTGAGTTGAACCCTGGCAATTACATGGTTGTTGTTAATGCCTCTGGTTTTTCTCCTTTTTCGAAAGAAGTTTTGGTGGAGCAAGACAAAGAGACTGTCGTTTTATTCTCTTTATCCCGCTCAAATTCTGCCGGAATTAGGTTGAAAGTTTTTGATTCAGAGTCTGGACAGGAATTGAGAGCGACAGCAACTATCTTGGCAGGCACTAACAAAGCCGTGGCTTTAGAAGTTAATCCCGAAAGGGCTTTTGAAGCTGAAACAGAGGTAGTGGTCAGTTCCCAAGGCTATGTTTCAAAAAAAGTTTTTTTGAGTAAGGAAAACAGCGGAAAGGAAGTAAGGGTGCTGCTTGAGAAGTGCTCTTCGTGCAAGTCTTTTGAGGTATTGGTTGTTGACGCAGAAAAATCGCCTGTTGAAGGCGCTAAAATGATGCTTTTGAACGAACAGGGTTTTGTAGTTGAAGGAGTAGACCAAAAGTATACTGATGAACAGGGAAAAGCTTTTTTTGATAGTCTTGAGGAAAGAAATTATTTTGTACTTGTTCAGAAATACCCTTTTTCTTCCAAAGCGGGTCCTTTTTCACTCTCTCAAGGAAGCGCATTGGTTGAACTAACCACTGAAAAAGCCTCTGTTGTTTTTTCCGCTGTTGATTCTGACTCAAGGCCCGTGGCTTTTGCAATTGCAAAGATAATGTTTTCTGACGGCTCTCAATTTGGCGCAGTGCCTTTGGATGAGAAAGGTTTTGGCAAAGCAGAAATTCCTGCAGGTAAAGAATTTTATGTTATTTTTAGTTCTAACGGCTTTGCTGATTATGTGACTGCAAAGCAAACGGCTTTGCCTAAAAGCGAGCATGAAGTAAAGGCTTTCATGGAGAGGCAAAAAAACGATGTTTCAGCAAGGGTTGTTTCAGTTGAAAAGCTTCCCTATGGCGCTGGAGGAGTTGAAAAATACAGGGTTAAAATGGTCGCTTTTTTTCCGGAGAGCTTTGAAAACGCAGGAGTCTTTTTATTGGCAGGAGATGAAAAATCAGGTTACTTGAAAATAAAATCTTTAAAGTCTGCTTTTGGCAATGTTTTGATGGGTGAAACTTACAGCCCGCCTAAGGGAGAAAGTAGCGACTTTGAGAATCTTGTGGAGTCTGAAGGCAAGTGGGCAGAGGCCACTTTAGGCAAGAGCAAAACATACGGAAGTTTTGAATTCATAGTTGAATTAGTTTCTCAAAAAGGCTTTGCTGAAAATTCTTTTTTTTCTTACAGGGCTTTTGCTATTGATGCATCAGGCAACTATTATAGGGACCCTTATGACTCTTCTCTTGGTAACTCGAAAGATTCGGAATTAAAAAACGGGTTTTATGCAAAAACATACAAAAAGTTTTTAGGGTCTGAATGTGCTGAAATTTTCTGTGCCTCTTCGTACTTGGTTGATGAATCAAAAGGACTTGTTGTTGCAGAGCCTTATGAGATAAAAACCTTTTCAGATTATACTTTGTACTTCAGTTTTTCAAGCAACGCTAATTACGATGATTCGGAAGTGAGGATTTATTTTGACGACGGAGTAAACGGCATTAATTATGAAATAGAGGCTTTTAATGGAGAAAAAATTTCAAGAGCAGTGGCTTCAAAAGAGGAGAGAGAAAGGCTTGGGAAAATAATCACAGGCAAGGCGATGAAAGGCAAGGTTGGTTTCAATTACGAGGGGGAAAAAAGCAACGGCAAAAGAATCACTATAAGCGTTGTCTCTGGAAGGAACGAAGTGGCAAGGCAAAGCATTGAATTCAAAGTAAAAGAATCAAAAGGCATAGTGGCAAAAACAAGCCCTGCTAGAGTCCCTTTCTTTGAAGGGTTTTTATTAAGCGTTGATGCATTATCTGCTGATAATAACACGGCTTTGGCTAATGCGTTAGTGAAAGTCTCTATAATAAAACCAAAAGATGAAAGCATAACGCTTTTTGCCGAGACGGACGAAAGTGGCAAAGCAGTTTTTGAAATTCCTGCGCTTTCTCCTGATTCAAAAATAGAAATTCTGATAGGCAAAATCGGTTTTTCTGCAAAAAAAGTTTTATTAAGACCAAGCTTTGATGTTTTCTCTTCAAGCCCTGGTTCTTTAGGCGTTTCTTTGAGCCTTGATGAGCCTGAAAAAAGAAACGAACTGGTTTTATCAAACCTTTCCAACTCTGTTTTTTCTCTCTACGAAGTAGGTTTTTCGGGCAATTTTGCAGGGCTTTTGGACTTGGAAAAAATGAACAATTTTGCTGGACAATGGAAAGGCTCAAGGATTGAAAAAAGCACGAGCATTTTTGTTCTTTCTTCTCTATCCTCTGCCTCTGCTTTTATTGACAAGAAAAAGTCTTTGGTTGGGAAGATTGTTTTTGCTTTCCAAAGCCCTTCGGGAAAAATTTTTAACTTTGAGGTGCCTTACAATGCTGAGGTTTACCTTGCCAACCCTCCTTTGAAAAGCAATTGCCTTGAGGTTTCTTTGAAAGACTGGAAGGATTCAATTGTCTCTGGTTATGCTTTTGCAGAGTTTAGCATAAGAAACAATTGCTTAAGTTCCTGTGGAAAGCCTTTGGCACTCAAGGACATAAGGGCAAATGCTGATTGGAAAAGC
>JBBISX010000013.1:0-11276 GCA_037441005.1 Candidatus Iainarchaeum sp. | reverse complement strand
CAAACTTTATTTCCTTTGCTGTCCTATTCAATTCCTCTGCAACCATTTTCAAGGTTTCAGGATAAGACACAAGGAGCCTTAAATCAATGTAAACAGGGCTCTTCAACCCGGACTTCAAGGTAAAAAGACCAAACTTTATAGCTCCTATTTCATGAAGCTTTAATGCCAATTCTTCTTTTTCAGTCATAGTAATCATGCACCTGTCCCATTACGATTGTCTTTTCAATAAAACCTTTTAATACGTTTCCAGAGAAAGGCGAATACTTTGCTTTGGTGAACAAGCTAGTGTTTTTCACAAGCGGCTTTTTTTTCATATCTACTATAATCAAGTCTCCATCAAAACGTTTTGCAATAAATCCTTTTTTTCTCCAGTTGAAAATTTTTGCAGGTTTCTCTGAGATTAGTTCAACAGCTTTTCTAAGGCTCAGCCTTTTGTTGTTGACTTCATTAAGCATGAGAGCCACCATGGTTTCTATGCCCGGAATGCCTGAGGGAGCAGCCCAATAATTACTTTTTTTTTCTTCCAAAGAATGGGGCGCATGATCAGTTGCCACTATATCAATAATACCTTTTTTCAAGCCTGAAAAAAGAGCTTTTCTGTGCTCAGGCCCTTTTATTGAAGGATTGCACTTAATCAAGTTGCCCAAAGTCTTGTAATGGTTAGAGTCCAAAAAAAGGTGGTTTGGCGTTACTTCGCAAGTGATTTGCTTTCCATGCTTTCCAAGCTTTGCTTTTTGTATAAGTGCAATGCCTTTTTTTGAAGAAACATGCGCTATGTGAAGCTTGTTCCCTATTTTCCTCTGTATATCAAGCAACTTTGAAATTGCAGACACTTCTGCTTTTTCGTCCCTGACTAAAGCGTGTATTTCAGCCCACTCGCTCTTTGCGAAAAGCTTTTCGTTTTCTTTGATTATCTCGTTGTCTTCAGCATGCGCTACAACCATAAAACCGTGTTTTTTTGAGGACTCAAAAAGCTCTATTATTGATTTCTCTTTGTCCAGAAAAATTTCCCCGGTTGTTTTTGCATAGTAGAGTTTTACCGCCTTAAAATTTATTTGCTCGTCAGCACAAGCAGTTTCTATTTCATTTAGATTATTTTCCGTTGCCGCCATGTATAATGAAAAATTTACTAAAGAGGTTTTGGATACTTCTTCGTATTTTTTAAGCAGTCTTTCGTAAGTATCTATAGGAGGAATATTGTTAGGCATGTCCATTACCGTGGCTATACCTCCGTGCAAAGCCGCAAGAGACCCTGATATCCAGTCCTCTTTATACTCTTGTCCCGGTACCCTAAAGTGCACATGGCAGTCAATCCCTGCGGGCAATATTATTTTTCCTTTGCAGTCTATCGTTTTTTCCGCAACAGGCTTTTCCCTTCCAATGTATTGTATCATGCCGTTTTCTATTAATATGTTGTAGTTTTGCAAATTGCCTTTCAAGTAGGCTTTTCCGTTTATCAGTGCAACGCTCATTGCTCTCGCCACCTGTAATATTCTTCAAGCCTAACCCTTTTGCCGCTTTTCAAATATGCGGTTTTTCCAAACTCTTTCATTCTGCTTAACTCCTTACCGTTGAAAACCGGGCCGTCAAAGCAAACGAGTTTATCGTCAATGACGCATTCACCACAAACCCCTATGCCGCATTTCATATATCTTTCTAAGGAAGCTTCAAACTCCGTTTTGTGTTTGTTTGCTATTTGCATTGCTTTTACTTCCATTGGTTCAGGGCCGCAAGCATAAACCTTGTCATACCTTTGCTTTTCCAAAAGCCTTTCAAGTATTTGCGTGTTATACCCTTTTTCCCCATAAGAACCGTCATCAGTAGCAATGTATATTTTTCCACACTCGCGGAGTTCTTTTTCAAAAATTATTCTTTCTTTTGTCCTTCCGCCCAAAATTATTTCAGTATCACAGTTTTTTTCATGCAACTTTTTCGCAAGCATTATTATTGAGTCTATACCTACTCCGCCTGCTATTATTATCGCTTTTTTGACGCCGTTAGTGTTAAAGGGCTTTCCATAAGGGCCTCTTATCCATACTTTATCCTCTTTTTTCAGCGACAGCATTTTTTTTGTCGCAATTCCTTTTCCTTCTATGTTAATAGCCGCTTTTTTTCCGTTCGGAATCAAAGCTATTGGTTTTTCATCAACATTTGGCAACCACACCATGACAAACTGCCCTGGCTCAAAGTCGAGTTCGCAGTCAAGAAAAAAAGTCTTGTTTTCCGGAAATTCTTCTCTCACAGACTCTATTTTTACAGCCCTGGCCTTGGTGTAACATTTCCAATTTTCATTCATGCGCCAAACCCCTCAATTCTCTTATTTTTGAATAGCCGTTTTGGCTCATCCATTCACCTATTTCATTGTTGATTTTTGCAAAAGCTTTAGGGCCGTGAAACCAAACAGCACTGCCTATGCCGCACACATTGGCTCCTGCCATGATGTATTCCAAAGCGTCTCTTCCTGAACTTATTCCGCCTTCGCCTATTATAGGAATGTTCAGCTTTTCAAACAAATCATAAGTTATTTTCAGGTTTATCGGTTTCAACGCAGGGCCGCTAATACCGCCTTTTTTGAAAGCCAAGATGGGCTTTTTTGCGTCCACGTCAATAAGCATGCCTGGCATTGTGTTGCAGGCGCAAACAGCGTCAGCTCCTGCTTCTTCACATGCAAGAGCTATTTCCACAGGCGAAGCAACGGCAGGGGTTAGTTTAGCTATGACTGGTATTTTTCCAACAACATCTTTTACTTTACTCACTATTTTTGCAGAAACTTCAGGGTCTTGTGCAAATTGCTTATCTTGCCATTCAGTATTAGGGCACGAAATGTCCAACTCAATCAATTCAGGCTTTTTTTCTGCAACATACTTTGCCACTTCTATAAATTCTTCCCACTTTGTTCCGTAAATGCTTGCTATCAAAGGGACCTTGATTTTTTTCAGCTCTTTCAATTCCTCAAACTCTTCATCGTAATTTTTGTAGCCTGGGGTAGGCAAGCCTACCGCATTTAGCAATCCGTGTTCCCATTCTATTACTGTGGGGTTTTTATGCCCGTTTCTCTCTTTAGGCCCTACGCTTTTCATAGTTACGGCGCCTGCACCTTCATTTGCAACCCTTATCAATTGCCCGGCGTTTACCCCGAGTATCCCAGACGCGAGCCTTAACGGGTTTTTCATTTCAACTCCGCAAAAAATCGTTTTTAGCTCAGGTTTAGGCATTTAATCGCCTTTTATTGAATTTATTATGTCCTGCTCAGACATTCTTGTTTCACAGTAATGGCACTTTGCCTCCAAAGGACTTTTTTTTATTGAGAATCTTGTTTCCATTTTTTCATAGTTGGTTACGCATTTTGGGTTTATGCACTTTATTATGCCTTCAACTTTATCAGGATACTCAAGCTGAAATTTTTTCGTTATTTCGGAATTTTTTATGGTGTTTATGGTGGCGCCTCTGCCCAATATTGCTATTTTATTCAACTCTTTTTCGTTCAACTCTTTACCCTCTATGAAAATAATGTCTTTTCTCCCCATTTTCCTGCTTTCAACTCCTATTCCTATGGTTACAGTGTAATTGCTTAGATTAAAGACTCGCAAGATGCTATAAGCAGAGCCAAAGGCAAGGTGGTCTATGGCAGTTCCGTTTTTTATTGGCGTTATTCTTATGTCCTTAGCCATCAACAACACCTCTCAACAAAGAAAAAATTGCTTCCCTCACGGGCACGCCGTTGGAAGCCTGTTTGAAATAAAGAGCACTTTCTGTCAGGTCAACTTCAGGGGCTATTTCATTTACCCTAGGCAAAGGATGCATGACCTTCACGGTCTTTGAAGCCTTTTCAAGCAACTTATTGTCTATTACATAAGCGTTCTTTACTTTCTCATATTCTATTTCTTCAGGAAATCTTTCCTTTTGTATTCTTGTAGCATACAAGACATCAATGCTTTGAATGTACTTCTCAAGCCTCTGCAACTCAGTAATTTTTAACCTGCTTTTAGTATCCTCAATTATGTATTTCGGCATTTTTAGGCTATCAGGCGAAACCAAATAAACCTCTACATTTTCAAAGTAAGACAGAGCATACATGAGGCTATGCACAGTCCTACCGTACTTTAAATCCCCTGCCATTGCTATTTTTATCCCGTCTATTTTTCCGAACTCCTTTTTAATAGTGTACAAATCCAGCAAAGTTTGTGTAGGGTGCTGGTTTGAACCATCTCCTGCATTTATTATCGGCTTTTCTGTTATTTCAGCAGCAAACTTGGCAGAGCCCTCTATGTAATGCCTCATTACTATGAAATCAGCATAATTTTCCACCATTTTTATGGTATCATAAAGAGACTCTCCCTTTTTCGTGCTTGTAATGTTAGGATCAGCGAATCCAATGACCTTTGCACCAAGCCTCTGCGCCGCAGTCTCAAAACTCAACCTAGTTCTGGTGGAAGGCTCGAAAAAAAGGCTTGCCACTACTTTGCCCTTTAAAACAGCGGACTTTTTATCTTCTGGCGTTTTCTCCAGCCTTTCTGCCTCTTTTAGGACTAACTCTATAGTCTGTCTTGAAAAATCAGAAATAGAAACCACGTCTTGAAGAAAACCTGTTTTTTTATTTTCTTTAGCTTTCAAATAACCCTTCAAATTGTAGCAATTGAATTATTAAAAACCTTACTGCTAACTCCAAATTAAGCATGAATAATATATTCGGTTGACAAAGCCAAAAACTCGAAAATCCCAGACAAAGACTTAAGACATCTCAATGTCTTTTTGTCTTTTGGTCTTGATACAAATCATGAGAGTGTGTGGTTGTTGGAAGAACTAAAAGTTTTTTGGGAGACTTTTTTTGGGGCTTGGTTTGGTGGTTTTTGGTTGTTTGTGTTGTCTTTTATTTAGGCTTTCTGTTAAGGCTTTACTACTTGCTTATGCTTTTTATTTTGTTTTTTTTGCTGTTTTTTGTCAGGTTGTTTTTGGTTTTTTTAGTCGTTGTTTTTTTTTGTTTTTTGTATGGTATTTTTTGGCGCATTTGCAGTTTTTTTACCCTTTAACTATCTTATTTTTAATTTTGTGTTAAAAGAATATTTCATGACAACCAAAAGCGCCATCCTTCTGATAGTAAAGCAAAATCCTGGAATTGATTACAATTCTCTGTTAGGAAAGTTCGCGTCCTCTTACACCAACCTGAATTCAGCAAGGGCTGCATTGTCAAGGTCCCTTAAAGACCTTGCCGCGATAGGCATGATTGAAAAGAAAGACAACAAGTTTTACCTTTTGGAAAAAGGACAATCAGAAATATATTCTGCAATGAAAAATAAACTTCTTTTGTCACTCAATGCATTGCTCAAAGAAAGAAAACCAGAAAATCAAATAGACTTTATAGTTGAAAAACTCCAAATTATAATAGAAAGAGGCAAGCAGGACAAAGACCTACTCAAAACCTCAAAATCTTCTTTGGATTTCAGCATATCAGACCTTGAAAAAATACTCGTGAAAGTAGAGGAAAAAACCAGGCACTTGGATTACATATCAAAAGTTCTGAAAGACCAGCTATCAGCCTTGAAAGAACTTGGCTTTTATGACTCTATAACAAAAACATTTTCAGAAACTGTCTTGTCAAAACTCGCTGATAACCTTTCAACGCTCCAAGATTCTGAATTTACTTTTGAATGCCAAAGCCAAGAATTGATAAATCTAATTTCTGAAAAAATAGGCTCAAAACCAAGAGGACAGCAAATATCCATACCAAAGCAGTCCCTGCCTCAATTGGCAGAAGTCATTTTGTCCAACAGGCACTTTTTGGAAAGTTCAACGATAAAACTTTTGTCTTCTACAATGAAAGCCGAAATAAACAAAGAAACCATAAAGCTCACAGGCTCATTTAACGACTTGGCACAATGGAGAAACCAGGAATGATAAAATCCATAATATTTGATTTCAACGGAGTTTTTGTGGAAGACGCTCCAGAAAACATTGTTCATAAAAAACTAGGCTCAAAAAGAATTCCGCTTAAAATTTTTGAATTGCTTTGGTTTAGAGAATTAACCTTGGTTCAAAAAGGCAAAAAACCAGCAATGTGGTTATGGCAAAAAATCTACCCTAAAGTAGAAAAAAAAGCCTTAGAAAAAAAAATTTCAGAATCCTACACAAAAATAAAAAAAATAAATTCAATGTTCAGGCTATGCAAAAAACTTTCAAAAAAATACTTTGTTTATTGCCTTACTAATACTAACGACATTCAAGCAAAAGCATACAAGAAAAAAGGCTTTTACAAAATCTTTCACAAAGCTTTTCTTTCAAACGAAATAAAAGAAGTAAAACCAATGCCGAAAGCGTTTAGCATGGTTTTAAAAGAAATAAAAGAAAAACCTGAAAATTGCCTTTTTGTTGACGATTCATTGAAAAACGTTTTAGTTGCAAAAGCATTGGGCTTTAAAGCCGTCAAATTCAATAATTTTGAACAATTTTGCAAAGAAATAAAAAAAATAGGAATAAAGATTTAGTGCGGAGGTGGCAGAGCGGTCTAATGCGCCAGCCTCGAGAGCTGGTACCCGAAAGGGTGCGCGAGTTCGAATCTCGCCCTCCGCGAACATTGCCCTAAAAGACCTTAGATTATCATTTCTCCAAAAAAATGTTTACGCCAGCAACTACTTCGTCTTTCACACTGCCTAAGACGACTTGAAAGCCCTTGACTTGAAAATCCTTCAAATATCCAAGTTCCACCATTTTTTGCAGTTGCTTTATTTCTTTTTCTTGTATTTCAGCTATGCCTTTGGCTTCTGAATAAAGGTCAGCAGTCCTGAAAGATAAAAACGCCTTTCCATTTTTTGCAAGACAATCATAAGTTTTTGAAACAATTTTTTCCGGCGAACCTATTTCGTGCAATGCCCTGAAAGAAAAAGCCAAGTCAACGCCTTTTGGAAAATCAACTTCTAATGCATCTCCAATAATCATTTTGTCAGGTTTTTTCATAGGAGCCAAAAGATCAACGCCTACTGCCTCTACTTTTTCCTTGAAAATATCCTTAAGGTCAGACAAAAAACCGCCATTACCGCAACCTATATCCAAGACAACTACCTTTGTTTTTTCTTTGAGCCTCCGGTTAACCAACTCAACTATGCTTTCCTTAAACCCCATGTTTTTGAAAAAAAATTCGTACAATTGCAAAGAATTTTCAGCATCGGCTACTCCTAAAGAATACTTTTCAACATACTTTTTTACTATTTCATGGCGCATATAACAAAACTAACTCTTGTTAAAAATATAAATCTCATAGTTTGGCAGTGGTCGTGTGTTTGGTTGGTGGGTTAAGTCGTGAAATTTATGGTAAGACTTTAAGTCTGAGGCGGTTTTAGGTTTTTTTTTGTTTTTTTTTGGTCGTTTTTTTGTGTGGTTTGTTTTTGTCTATTTTGTTTTTTTTTGTTTGGCTTGTTGTGTCTTTTTTTGTTTGTAGTGTTTTTTGGCCTTGGTAAGAGTCATGAGTGTGTGGTTGTTGGAAGAACTAAAAGTTTTTTGGGAGACTTTTTTTGGGCTTGGTTTGGTGGTTTTTGGTTGTTTGTGTTGTCTTTTATTTAGGCTTTCTGTTAAGGCTTTAGTGCTTGGCTTATGTTTTTTATTTGTTTTTTTGGTGTTTTTTTAGTTTTTTAATAGTCGTGCTTTTTATAATTGTTTGATTTTTCATGTTTCACCCTTTGGTTTTGCTTTTCGTATATATCAATATAATCGGGCACTATTTATCAACTAATCCAAAAAATCAGCATTGCATTTTTCGTCTGTCTTTTTTATACCTATGATTGTTTTCGGCTTGTTCTAGGCTTTAGTCTGTTTTGGCTCTTCAACCAGTCATTTTTTGTCTAACTTTATTTAATTAGTTTATCGAGTTTGCTATTTCTTCCGAAACATCAATGCCATTACTCTTGTGCCTTATCGTATTACAACTCACTATTTTTGCTTTTGCCTTTAATATTTTTTCATAACAATTTTCAGCAAAAATACCATGAATGCATATGCAATCAATAGACTTAGCGCCTTTTCTTTTCAACTGTTTTATTGTCTCAAGCATAGTATGCCCAGAACTAACTATGTCATCAACTATTATCACTCTCTTGCCTTTTACCTCTATTTTTTTGTCTTCCTTTAAAGAGACATTCCTTGAACTATTCCTAGTTTTCAAAAATATTCCGGACTTAAAACCTATTTTGTTCGCTATTTCATTAGCCCACTGAGTACTTTCAATGTCAGGACCTATAATAAAGCTATCCTGCTTAAACTTCTTCGCTATGTACTCTGCTATTTTGTTGTTAGCACTGACCGTTCGCCACTCTATATGAAAAAGCTCTGCAAGACTCTTGACCCTGTGCAAATGCGGATCAACAGTGACTATCTTGTCAATACAATGGTTAAGCAAGAAAGCCATCATTTTATTTGAAACGCATTCACCTTCATTGAACCTCTTGTCTTGACGCATGTAACACAAGTAAGGCACAACCCCGATGACTTTTTTAGCCCCGAGTTCTTTAGCAGTCCGCCCTGCAAAAAACAATTCAACAAGCTTCTTATCAGGCGCAGGGTGAGTACTTTGAACGAGCACAACTTCTCGGCCCTCAAGACTTTCCAAAAACCTTATGTAAAGCTCTCCATCAGGAAAATGCTTTGATTCTACCTTGCCAAGCTTAGCCTTTAAATGCAACGCTATGCTACCAGCCAAATGACCTGCAGAAAGACCAAAAACTATCATTAGTAGTAAATTTGCATTTATTGCATATAAACCTTGCTTTTAGAATAGATTTGTAGAAATCGTGTTATTTTTTATTTGTTATAATATTGTTTAGAAAGTATGGAAAATAGTATAACTGCTGTTTTTTTAGTGAAAAATGAAGAATATTTTATTAAAGACGCGATTTTATCAGTAGAAAAAATAGTTGATGAAATAATTGTTTTTGACACTGGTTCGACCGATCTTACATTAAGTAAATTGAATTCCATAAAATCAACTAAATTAAAATTGTTTGAAGTTGGTCATCAAACACCTGAAAATTTGCAAATTCTTAGGAATAAATCTTTTATTTTGGCTAAAAGTAAATGGGTGTGGTTAGTAGACGGAGATGAAATTTATGATGGTGAAGCGATAAAAATACCTAAAATATTGCAAGAGCTTAATGAAAATGTTTTTAGGGTTGAAATATTAGTTACTGATTTTATAAGAGATTTGAATATTATTTACGATCGCTACATGGGAAAAATATTTAGAAAAGATACTGTAAAATTCGTAGGGATTTATCCATTTGAAACCCCTATTTTAAATAGTAATAACACTAATCTTGTTAATTTTAGGTTGCCTCAAACTATAAGATGCTATCATATGTCTTTTTTTCCTAGATCATCAAAAGATAGAGATGTTAATTATGGGCGACACTGGAGAAGACTTCCAATTCCTATAAAAATGTATTTTGGTCCTTGGCCTAAAAGTATAGAAGAACGTTTTAAGCCTTTTTCAAAGTTTAATTTTATAGTTCTTGTCAAATTTTTGTATAATTATTTTTTAGTTTTAAAGGATAGAATTTTTAGAAAATTTTTCGGGGAACACCCGTCTAAAAGTAGGCACTAATTATTTTGGATGAAACCCTAAAACAACAATAAAAAGCCTAAAAAAGTATTACAACCTTATAGAGACTAATGCTTAGCATACAGATCCTGAAAATTTTTAGTTTTCTAGCTTGCTAACAAAATTTAGGATCAGATCTTAAAATTATAAAGCACCTCTTTAAATTAAATTTTTAATCTAATTAGGAACTTAATTAGTCTTATGAATGAGCTTAAAGTCAATTTTGGTGCTGGTTCTAAAAAGATTGATGGCTATGTTTCAGTTGATCTAAATAAAGACTTGAAGCCAGACATAATACTTGACCTTAATAAAACTCCTTATAAGAATTTTAAAGATTGTAGTGTAGATATTGCTCTTTGGGACAATGTATTAGAACATTTAAATTTAGAATTGCCTAAATTTGTTGCAGAAATGCATAGAATATTAAAACCTTCTGGCGTGGTAGAAATTATTTCTCCCAATTGTTTTTTTTGGAAAAATAGACTTGCTTTTTTGTTTGGCAGTTTTAGGGCTGAACATGGTTGGCATATAAATCATTCATTTTTGTTAAAGCCTTCTGAATTAAAAAGATATTTTGAATTAAATGGATTCGAAGTAAAATTCAAGAAAAGTAAAAGTATTTGGAATAAATTTTCATGGATAAATAATGATTTATTTTTACAAGAAATACATCTTATTGCTAGAAAGAGACATTAAAAATTCTGTAATACGTTTTTAGGCTAATGTCAGTTTCTATTATTTGCCCTCTCCTATTTTTTTCAGCAGTTTTTCAGCAAAATTTTTTGCTTCTTCTTTTTCTTTTGTTTCTTTTACAATTATTTTTCCGCTCTTGAAAAGAGTCATGTTTTTGTTTTCAAGCTTAAGCATTAACAAGTAATTTGTTTCTATTTCAACAAAAACTTTTTTTGCTTTGAGCCTTTTGCTTATTTTAGCTAAGTCTAAGTTAACTTCTTTTGTTGGTACAAACTCAAAAGCGGTTCTGGAATTGCAAGGCTTGATAGTAAAATTTTTTATTTGAAACATGGTGCTACTCTTTAAAGTTTCTAATATAAAATTTGGTTAAGATTGTTAAAACGAGAACATCTAAAAAAGTTTTTGCAATAAAAAATATAATTATAATTATGAACCCTATAATTAAATTGTCCAACTTTTCTAATATCAAATACATAATGCCTCCCATAATCCAAATTATTATTAACGAACTTATCACTATCAGTGCTAAAGTTATTAAGATGCTCCATATTTTGCCTTTTGAAATCAAAGTCAGGTGCACCTCTTGGAGATGCACATGAATTATTTGTCAGGTCCATAATGATGCGTCTTGGTTTTGAGGTTGGAAAGGTAGACTTATCCGGAAGTCCTTATGATGTTATGGTTGTAGCTTTTACAAGCCCAAAAGGTCAAAAAGGATTTCTACGAGTGCAAGTCAAAACAATATATGGTAATTTAACTCTTACAGGTGGTAGTAGAGGTGGCATTGATAGAACATATAAATCTGGAGTAAAAACTTACAAATATACGACAGAACATAGCGACCTTATATTTGGTGTAGACAAAGCTACTCTTGATATATATGTTGTTCCGACAATGTTTACAGATTTGTGGGGTTCTTCAATATCAAAAAGCAAGATTCAACTTTTAAAAAATAATTGGGATATATTGCTAAATTGGAATAAATAATATTTAGAAAAAT
>JBBISX010000012.1:0-11297 GCA_037441005.1 Candidatus Iainarchaeum sp. | reverse complement strand
GAGTATAATGGCGTACTTTTGAGCTACGATTCCAAGTTTTCAGAGAGTGACGTTGGCAAATTGACTCTTAAGACCAAAGATGGCGTTGTTGTTTTGCAGGATTATTCTAACATAAAGTATCCTGAGTTGCCTTATGGTTTGTTGGTTAAGCCTACTCTTGTTTGGAAGGTTTATGCTGAGAATTCTGGTATTAGGGACACTGAGACGATGTATATTAGCAAGGGCTTTAATTGGAATGCCGATTATCTTGCTATTATTAATGCTGATGATTCTAAGTTGGATTTGAGCGGTTGGGCTACTGTTGTTAATAATTCCGGGACGAGTTATTCTACTGTTTCTTTAAAGCTTGTTGCTGGCGAGGTTAACAGGATTTCTTCCGTTCCTACTTATGCTACACGCAAGGATGTGTTATATGAGGGTGTTGCTAAGGCTCCTTCTTCTTTTTCTCAGGAGCCTTTTTTTGAGTATTATTTGTATTCTCTTGACAGGCCTACTGACCTTTTGAATAATGAGTCTAAGCAGATTTCTTTGCTTGACGCTAAGGGCATTTCGGTTAAGAAGGAATTTGTTTTTGACAGCACTTCTGGTTATTATGCTGATTATGGTTCTTCAGGTTCCAAGTCTCCTGTTAGTATTAACCTTGTTTTTTCTAATTCTAAGGAGAATAGCCTTGGCTTGCCTTTGCCTAAGGGTGTTATAAAGGCTTATAAGAAGGATTCTCAAGGAAAACTCCAGTTCATTGGCGAAAATTCTATTAACCATACTAAGGCTGGCGATGAGTTGTCTGTTTTTTTGGGAAAGGCTTTTGATGTTACTGCTGAAAGGGTTCAAGTTTCAGTTGATAATATTTCTGATAGGTTGAAGAGGGAAAGTTATAGTATTACTCTTGAGAATCAGAAGGATGTTGATGTTGTTGTAAGGGTTAAGGAGCCTGCTTATGCTTGGACTGGTTGGACTATCATTAATAGTTCTTTGCCTTTTGAAAAGAAGAGTTCTTCTCTTTTTGAATTCCTTATCAAGGTGCCTGCCAAAGGAAAATCTGTGCTTACTTATACTATAGAGTATAGGTATTGAAAATCAGAGCTTTTTTGTTGTTGGTCCTTTCAAGTCTTTTTTTCTTGTTTTTTCGTGTTTTTTGCCTTTTTGTCTTTTTTTGGTTTTAGGTTTTCTTTATTTGTTTCAGCTTTTTTGTTTTTTTTGTTGGTTTTGTCATGTTTTTTTTTTTATTTTGTCTGTCTTGTTCGTGTTTTTTTTAGCTTTTTTTTTGTTTTTTTCAGCCTTAACCATTTTAATTTCTTTCAATTGCTTTTTATTTTATGGAAAAGTCTGAGTTGCTTGTTAGGGAGTTAAGTAGGCTTATTGAGGAAGGAAAGGTTAGTAGTAGGGATGAGCTTGCAAGAGCTAAGTTGAGGTTGAGTGGTGAGCTTGGTTTGAGTAAGGTCCCTACAAACCCTGATATTTTGGCTAAAATAAAAAACCCGTCTGTGAAAGTCTTGAGTCTTTTGTCTGTTAAGCCTTTGAGGACTTTGTCAGGTGTTGCTCCTGTTGCGATAATGACCAGGCCTTGGCGTTGCCCTCATGGTGTTTGTATTTATTGCCCCGGTGGTTTGGGTAGTTTTTTTGGTGATGTGCCTCAGTCTTATACCGGGCATGAGCCTGCCACCATGCGTGGCTTGAAGAATGATTATTCTGCTTATTTGCAGTCTTTCAACAGGATTTCTCAGTATTATGCCACTGGCCATAACCCTGAAAAGGTGGAGTTGATTATAATGGGCGGTACTTTTCCTGCAATGCCTTTGGGTTATCAGAATAATTTTGTGCTGAATGCTTTCAAGGCTTTCAACGATTTTTCAGATGATTTTTTTGACACTGGTTTCAACAAGAGTTCTTTTAATTCGTATTTTGGCAGGTCAAAGTCGGGTCATGGTGAACAAAAAAAGTTTTTGGTTGAAAGGCAGAGTAGTGAGTCTTCGGATAAGGCTTTGTTTAGAGAACAAGAGAGAAACGAGACTTCTGCAATAAGGGTCGTGACTATGTGTATCGAGACCAAGCCTGATTGGTGTAAGGAAGCTCATATAAGTCAGATGCTAAAGCTTGGCGCGACTAGGGTTGAGTTGGGTGTTCAGACTCTCGATGAAGAGGTTTTGCGTTTCACAAACAGGGGGCATTCTTTGTCGGATACTGTTGAGGCGACAAGGCTTTTGAAGGATTCGGGTTTAAAGGTCACTTATCATTTTATGCCAGGCCAGCCTTTTACTTCAATGGAGAATGATATTTCAATGTTGAAAGAGTTGTTTGATAACGAGTCTTTCAGGCCTGATGGTTTGAAGATTTATCCTTGCATGCCCATGCCCGGCACTGCCTTGGGACGGCTTTATGAGGTTGGAAAGTTTGTTCCGTTGAGTACTGATGAAGCCGCGGAGATAATCTCTGAGGCCACTAGTAGTTTTCCAGAGTACACGCGAGTCCATAGAGTGCAGAGGGATATTCCTGTTAAGTTTGCTTTGGGCGGCATAGACAAGAACAATTTGAGGCAAATAGTGGATAAGAAATGTGTTGAGAAAGGAATAAAATGCAGGTGTATCAGATGCAGGGAAGTAGGCATAAACTCTGCTAAGAAAGTAAAGGAGAGCAATATTGAGTTAGTTGAAAGGCGTTATAGGGCGAGCAAGGGTGTTGAGGTTTTTTTGTCTTTTGAGGATTCTGCAAATGATTTGTTGATTGGTTTTTGCAGGTTGCGCATGCCTTTTGAGCCTTTTAGGCCTGAGTTTACCAATTCTACTGCTGTGATAAGAGAGTTGCATGTTTTTGGTTCTCAGGTCGGCATTGGAAAAAAGAGCCTTGATAGCGAACAGCACAAGGGTTTTGGCGTTTCTCTTGTCAGAATGGCAGAGCAAATAGCCAAGGAGTCTTTTGGCGCTGACAAGTTGTTGGTGATTAGCGGTGTTGGGGCGAGGGAATATTATAAGAATAAGTTGGGTTATGTTAGAGATGGGATTTACATGGCTAAAATGTTGTGAGGTTTTTTTTATGGTGATAGCATACTTTTTGGCTTTTTTGTGCGTGGTTTTGTTTTTGGTCGTGTTTTTTTTGTTTCGAAGAGTGCAAGAGCTTGAAAGGGTATCTTCTGGGCTTGATTTTGCAAAGTCTTCTCAAGCAGTAAGGCATGGCAAGGCTATGGAGCAGTTGTTGCCTTTTTCGTCTGCTTTTCCTTTTGATCCTTCTGACTTCAGGTTCATTGGTTCTCCAATAGATGGCTTAGCTTTCACTTTTGACGAAATAGTTTTTGTGGAGTTCAAGACTGGTGAGTCAAGGTTAAATGAAAGGCAGGCGAGAGTAAAAAAGCTGGTTATTGAAAAAAAGGTGCGATGGCTTGAAATAAAAGCCTGAGCTTTAGTTGACTTTGTTGAAATCGCCAAAAATAAGGGCCGCCCAAAATAAGAATTTGTTAGCCTTGTTGTCATTGTCTTAATGTCAGCATGCGGCAAAAGCCATTCCGGTTTTTATGTTGTTTGAATAATGCTTTATTAAATAAATTGTCAGAAGTATGAAAAATTCAGTTAAAGAAGGGTATTTTTAGGGTTTTAGAATGCATGGCTTTATTATGTGTTTATTTTACAGTTCTAAGCTTTTTTTTTGTTTCTTATTGCCAAACAGGGTTTTATACTATTGCTCTTTATTTTTACTTTGTTATGTTTTCGAGTCTTTTAATTCTTTCTTCTATCGGCGGGTGTGTAAGGAACATTTTGTCCAAAAAACTAAGCAACTCTCCCCTGTTTTTAAATGGGTTGTCAAAGTATAGGTGTGCTGTTGCTTCGCTTGCGTTTCTAACCGTGTTGTTGTCTTTGCCTATTTTTTCCAAGGCTGAAATAAGCCCTTGAGGGTTTCTTGTTAGCATTACTCCTGTTGCGTCTGCTAAAAATTCTCTTTGCCTTGATATTGCCATTTTTATGGCTATTGCTATTATTGGTGAAATAATCGCGAGTACTATTCCTATTATTATTAGGAATATTTGTGCTCTGCTGATTTCTCTGTTTCTGTTTCCTGCTCCGTATATTAGTGACCTTAGCATCATGTCTGAGATTATTACGGTTACTCCGACAAAGACTGCTGTAAACAGCATTAGCCTTATGTCATAGTTTTGTATGTGTGCTATTTCGTGTGCTATTACTCCTTCTATTTCTTGCCTGTTCATGTTTTTTAGAAGGCCTCTTGTAACTACCACTATTCCGTGCTCTGGGTCTATGCCTGTTGCAAAAGCATTCATTGCTTCGTCTTCTATTATGTATGCTTTTGGTTTTGGTATGTTTGCGGCTATCGAAAGCCCTTCAATTATGTTGAATAAATAAGGTTCTTCTTCTTTTTTTACTTCTCGGGCCCCGCTTATTGCCAATACTATTTGGGCTCCAAAAATGTAGTTGATTATCAAGTAAAAAACTAGGATAATAGCGCCTATTATTGTTCCTAAAATCCACGACCCTAATATTTCTCCAAAGATCGCGGAAAGGAAAATGACAAAGATAGAGAAAACTATTATTAGTATCCATGTATTTCTTTTGTTTTCTGCTATCTTTTCCCACATTTTATGCGCTCCTATTTTTTTTAGAACTTTACTTTTACTACTTCTCTTTCTGTTTGTTCTATTTCAAAGTAGTCTTTCTCTTTGAAGCCTAACATGTTTGCTATTATGCTGTCTGGTATTACTTGTATTTTTGTGTTGTATTTTAGAACCGTATCGTTGTATAATTGTCTTGAGTAAGCTATTTTTGATTCTATTCCTGAGAGTTCTTCTTGCAGCATTAGAAAGTTTTGGTTTGCTTGGAGTTTTGGATAGTCTTCAGAAAGAGCGAATATTGATTTTAGCGCCCCGGTAAGCAAGTTTTCCGCTTCTGCTCTTGATTTCGTGTTTGTTGCGTTCATTGCTTTATTTCTTGCTTCCACTACTTTTTCAAATGTCTCTCTTTCGTACTTTGCGTAGGCTTTTACCGTTTCCACGAGATTAGGCACGAGGTCATACCTTTTTTTGAGTTGTACATCTATTTGGCTCCAAGCGTTTTCTATTTCGTTTTTGAGCCTTATTAATCCGTTGTACACTAATATTGCCCATAAGAACACTATTATTAGAACCCCTGCTAATATCCATTCTATCATTCGATACCTCCTTGCATGTTTTAATTTTTTATTTTAATAATTCATTTATATTTGATAGTTTGAATAGTTTTTAATAGTATTTGGCTGGTTTGTGTTATGGTTTATTTTATTAAACGTGTTGTTTTGGAGTCTTTGCTTGAGGCAGCTAAGAATGTTTATCCGAAAGAGTTTTTTGCTTTGCTTGGCGGGTCTTCAAATTTGATTGATGAGTTTGTCGTTGTTCCTGCTGTTTTTGGCGTGGATTTTTCCGAGTTTGATGTAAGCAGTGTTCCTTTTGACACTAGGATAATAGGGACAGTTCATTCTCATCCTGGCTTTGACGCGTCGCCTTCTTTTCAGGACTTAAATGTTTTTTCACGCTTTGGGTTTGTTCATTTGATTTTGTCTTTTCCTTATGGTTTTAATAGTTTTAAGGCTTTTAATAGTAAAGGAAACCAAGTTTCTTTGAAGGTGGTTGATTAATGGCTTTTGTTTTGGTTTTGGTCAGGCACGGCAAGACTTATTATAATGCTGATAAAAGGTTTTGCGGCTGGACTGACATTGAGCTTGGAGCTTTGGGCGAGTCAGAGGCTCATGCCGCTGGAAAGCTTCTTGCTAAGCATGGCTTTGTTTTTGACGTTGCTTTTACTTCTTTTTTAAAGCGCGCGATAAAGACCACTTGGATTATTCTTGAGGAGCTTGACTTGGCTTGGATTCCTGTTGTAAAGCATTGGCGCTTGAACGAGAGGCATTATGGGGCTTTGCAGGGCTTGAAGCATGAGGAGATGATTGAAAAAGTGGGTTCTGATCAGGTGTTTTTGTGGAGACGAAGCTTTAACATAAGGCCTCCTTTGCTTGATAAAAGCGACCCTAGGAATCCTGCCAATGAGTCAAAGTACGGTTCTGTTGAGCGATTTTTGTTGCCTTTGGGAGAAAGTCTTGAGGACACTATTAACAGGGTTTTGCCTTTTTGGTTTTCAGAAATCGTGCCTGCTATAAAGGCGAATAAGCGGGTTTTGGTGAGTGCCCACGGCAACAGTTTGCGTGCTTTGGTAAAGCACATTGAAGGTATAAGCGATGATGATATTCCTAAGGTTGAAATTCCCACTGCAAAACCTTTGGTTTATGAGCTTGATTCTGAGTTAAAGCCGTTGAAGAAGTATTATTTGGAGTAATTGTCAAATTTCACAAAACCTTAATAGAAAATGAGTAAATATAAATTCGCCAACATAAAACAATCATAAAAATCATAAATCTTGTCTTTTTGTCTTTTTCAGACTTTTGAGTCTTTGAATGTTGTTTTTTTTTGTGTCAATGATGTATAACTCACATTCGAGTGTTTCATTCCCATTTAATTTTATACCTTAGTATTCCTGCAATTCCTCCGAAGCTTTCTATGGTTTTTCCTGCTTCGCTTTTTTGGTCTATGAATGTTATTTTTGTTTTTAGTTCTTCTGCTTTTTCTACCATTTCTTCTGCTTCTTTTTTTTCAGCAAGCATTTTTTCCATTATTATTAATTCTTCTAGTGCTCCTTTTTCAAGGGCTTCTTTTGTTTCTTTTTCTCCTATGGTTGCCTTTTCTTCTGCTATTGCTTTCATGAGTCTTTGCATGCTTTTTTCTTCTTCTACGCTTTGCAGTCCTTCTATTATTTTTGCTATTTTGTCGGAATTTATCAATTCTTTTATTGCTTGTATTCCTGTGTTTTTTGTTCCTTCAAAAATAGCTTTTATTTTAGGTTGTTTTTCTTTGATGTATTTTTCGAGGCTTTGCCTTTCAAAGCCCGGGCCGCATATTATCAGCGTGTCCGGGTTTTCTTCTTTTATTTTTTGGATTATTTCTTCGTAGTAGTTTTCTTTTTTTTCTTGTTGTTTGTATCTTTTTCCTTGTTTGCCTGATTTTATTTTGGCTTTTGTGCTTATGCTTGTGTCTTTTATTGTTGCTATTTCCGCTTCTTCGTCGTCTATTGCTATAACTATTATTTTTCCTTTCTTTGTGCTGTCTTTTGCTTTTTCAAGCCTTTCTATTTGGTGTTGTTTTAGTTTTTGTTTTTGAATTGTTATTTTTTTTCCCGGCATTGCTTCTATTGTGTGCATTGCTCCTTTTTCCATGTCTTCTTCTGGCTTCATGCTGGTTATTTTTCCAGTTATTCTTAGCTGATTAGTAGCTTCGTGAAATTCTGTTTTTTCTGTTTGTATTACAACATATTTTTTTTGTTTTGGCGTTTTTAATCCTTCTTGCTTTGGATTATTTTTCTTTCTGATTCTCCTTTGATTTTGTCGCCTTTTTCTATTATTTTTTGCAAGTGCCACAGGTCTTCAAAGTTTTCCGGTATTGTCTCAACCACTTTGTTTTTTTTGTCTATTTTGAGTATTTTCATTTATTATGGTGTTGCTGTAAAGGGTTTTAAGTATTTATAATAGCTATTTTTTGCATGACTCGTGTTGCTGTTCTTGAGAGGGAGCGTTGTATTAACGGTGAAGGCTGTAATTTTGTTTGCGGCGCTGTTTGTCCTGTTAATAGGGCTGGCAAGGATTGTATTGTGCTTGATGACTTTGGCAAGCCCGTGATTAGCGAGGAGCTTTGCATTGGTTGTAATATTTGTGTTGTAAAGTGTCCTGTTTCGTGTATTTTTATAGAGAATCTTGTTCATGAATTGAAGGAATCGCCTATTCATAGGTATGGTGAGAATGGCTTTAGGGTTTATAGGTTGCCTTTGGTCAAGGATAAGTCTGTTGTTGGGTTAATAGGGCAGAACGGCGTTGGCAAGTCTTCTGTTTTGAAGGTTATTTCTGGCGTTTTGGTCCCTAATTTGGGCGATTGGAATTCTAAAGGCGATTTGGAAAAGGTAATTGGTTTTTTTCGTGGGCGCGCTTTTCAGGATCATTTTGTTTCTATTAAGCAGGGTTTGCGCGTTTCTTACAAGCCTCAGAACATAACAGATATTCCAAAGTTTTTTTCAGGCTCTGTCAGGTCTTTGCTTCTTAAGTCTTCTTCTCTTGATGCTGTGGAAAAAGTTTCCCGTTCTCTTGGAATCTATTCTGTTTTGGATCGTGATGTTTCTGTTTTAAGCGGTGGCGAGTTGCAGCGTGTTGCCATTGCTTTTGCCTTGATTAAGGATGCTGATTTTTATGCTTTTGATGAGCCGACTTCTTACCTTGATGTTGGGGAGAGGCTTGTTGTCGCGAACCTTATAAGGGGTTTGGCTGAAAGTGGGAAAAAAGTTGTTGTCATTGAGCATGACTTGGCTGTTTTGGATTATTTGAGTGATTTTGTGCATTTGCTTTATGGCAAAAAAGGGGTTTATGGTATTGTTTCTTTGCCTAAGCCAGCTAAATTAGGCATCAACGAGTTTTTGGATGGTTATGTAAGGGATGAGAATGTGCGCTTCAGGCAGAATTCTCTTGCTTTTTCAGTCAAGCCGCCTGTGGATTCCAAAAGGAAAAAAGTTTACTTTTCTTATCCTTTGCTTAAAAAGTCTTTTTCAGGGTTTAGTCTTGAGGTGAAGCTAGGTGATTTTCGCGAGTCTGAGGTTATAGGTGTTTTAGGACCTAATGGAATTGGCAAGACTACTTTCATAAAGTTACTTGCAGGTGTTGAAAAGCCTGATTTTGGTTTTTTGGAAAAAGGTTTGCGTGTTTCTTATAAGCCCCAGTATTTGAGTGCTCCTCAAATGTTGGTAAATGATTTTATTTCTTCTCAGTCTATTGACTTTGATGTTTTCAGGAACGAGATTGACAGGCGTCTTTTTGTTTCTTCTCTTGGAAACAGGTTTTTGAGCGAGTTAAGCGGCGGTGAGTTGCAGAAGGTTGCTGTTGGCGTTGCTCTTTCAAGGAGCAATTGTGATTTGGTTTTGCTTGACGAGCCTACTGCTTTTGTTGATGTTGAAGATAGGTTAAGCATGGCTCACGCCATTCGTTCAGTTACTGATTCTTTGAAGAGGGTAACTGTTGTTGTTGACCATGATTTGCTTTTTTTGGATTATGTTTCAGATAGGCTCATCGTGTTTGAAGGTGTCCCTTCTTCTTTTGGTGTTGCAGGTTCGCCTGTTGAGATGCGTGCAGGCATGAATTCTTTTTTGAAGGGAATGCAGGTGACTTTTAGGCGTGATCCTGAGACCGGTAGGCCTAGGATAAATAAGCCCGGTTCGAGGCTTGATCAGGAGCAGAAGGCTAAAGGCGAATATTATTATGTCGATTGATGTTTTTTATGTTTTTTCGGAATTCTAATTCTAATAATTCTTAGCAAGCCTTGTTAATGCATTTTCATAAGTGGTTATGTATCCTGTTAGCAAAATCAAAAGCTGCAAAATTCACTACAAAGGCTTCTTGGTTTAAGGTTTTTTTAGTCTTTGGTTTTTCAAAAGGCTTTTTGGTTTTTGCATATGCTTGAGTTTTGTCTTTTTAGCTTGCATTTTTCCGGGTTTTAGTCGTATTCAGCGCAATTTTTCAACCACTGCGCTTGGTTTGTGTTTTCTCTAACAAAAACCAGAAAATTTGAGGACTGGGCAAGTCAATAAGAGTATGTGTGGTTGTCTTTAGCAATGTGGCGAATTGGCGTTTGGGCCACTGGCTTTTTTTTGGTTTTAGTAAGATTTTAAATTATCAAGGTTTCTTAAAGTTTTAATGCTTTATTTTCCTTTTTTGTATTTTTTGTTGTCTTTTTCTGCTTTGGTTTTTGCGTCTTATTCTGATTTGCGCGAAAGAATAGTCAGCAATCGCCTTGTTTTTTTTCTTTTTTTCTTTGGTCTTGTTTTGAAGTCTTTTGAGTCTTTTTTTGCCGCGAGTTTTGAGCCTTTGATTACTTCTTTTCTTGGTTTTTTTGTGGCTTTTTCCGTTTCATTTTTGCTTTATAAGCTGGGCGTATGGGCTGCTGGAGATGTAAAGCTCGTTTCTGCCCTTGCTTTTGTCAATCCAGTGAATTATGCTTTTTTGAGGGATGCTTTTGTTTTTTACTTAGATTTTGATTTTTTTTCTTCTCATTATTTTTATTCGGTTTCTTTGCCTGTTTTTGGCTTGTCTTTGGTGGTTTATTCTGCTCTTTCTGTTTTTCCTTTGGGTTTGTTCATGGTTTTATTAGAGGCTTTGAAAAGGCCTTCTCTTTTGAGGGCTTGTCTTGTAGATTCTTTCAAGCATTTTTTTTATTTGTTTCAGCTTTCTTTTTTTGTTTCTTCTTCAGTGGCTCTGTTGGGTTTTTTTTCTAAGGGGCTGTTGAATGATTATTTTTTTCATGTTGTTTTTTATTTGGTTTTTTTTGTAGTGTTCTTTTTTTCCAATTCTTTTGTTAGGCTTGTTTTGTTCTTCTTTTCTTCTGCTTTTGCTCTTTTTTTCCTTGGCTTTGGTTTTATTTTGCCTGCTTTTTATTCTTTACTTGTTTTGTTTTTTGTTTATTTTTTGTTCAAGGCTTATTTTAGTTTCAAGGATTTTGCTTTTGCAGAGGAAGTTAGTTTGGCGAGAGTTTCCGAAGGCATGATTCCTGTTGATTATGTGAAAGTTGAAAAAGACTCGGTTTTTTTCTTTCCAAAGCCTTCAATAAAAAGTGTTATTAATGACTTGAGCAGTCATAACTTTAAAGCCGCTTTGGATAAGTTGAAGCCAACGGGTTTTTTTGCGAGCCCTTACAATGCTTGCGGCTTTAGCGAAGAGGAGGCGGAGGTTTTGAGAAGAATTGCTTTGAAGAAAGGTTCTCCTGAAGTTATAAAAGTCAAAAAAACCATGCCTTTCGTGCCTGCAATAGCTTTTGCTTTTGTTTTTCTTTCTTTGACTGGTGATTTTTTATGGAACGTCGTGTTTTAGGCCAGGCAACTGTTGAATTTTTGATGATTTTGGCAATAACTTTTTTGTTTATTGTTACTATAATCCAGCCGCATTTTCTTTTTGCCAAGAATAGCATTTACGATGCTTCTGATTTGCAAAATTACGTATTTCTGCCGACAAGTTGGCTGAGTCAATAAGGCGTGTTTCTGTTTCTGGTGTTGGTACAAAGGAGACTATTGAAGTGGTAGCGCCTCTTGGTTCGCAGATAATTTGCAGCGATTCTGCATTAGTTGGCGGTGTAAGGCAGACTTCTTTTGATTTGAATATTGTTTATCCTATAAAGAGTTCTGCTTTGGGCCCTTGTGAGTCAGACGATGAAGGTTCAAGTGTTGCCAAGCAATTGAATAATTCAA
>JBBISX010000011.1:0-12506 GCA_037441005.1 Candidatus Iainarchaeum sp. | reverse complement strand
TGGACGGCACAAAAAATAAAAACAGCCTTGGAGCAAACGCAATACTTTCGGTTTCAATGGCTTTCACAAGGGCAATCGCTGATGAAAACGGAAAAGAATTGCACGATTACTTTGCAGAGGCATACAAAACAAGACAATCGTTACCTATACCGCAAATGAACATAATTAACGGAGGAAAACACGCGGGGAAAGAAAACGACATTCAAGAACACATGATAATACCTGTAAAATTCAAAACATTTGGCGAGGCTCTTAGGGCGGGCATTGAGATATACCAAACTTTAAAATCAAATCTTAAGCAAAAGTTCGGAGAACAAGCAACACTATTAGGGGACGAAGGCGGCTTTTCGCCTAAAATAGAAGACGTGGAAGAAAGGCTAAGCTTTGTTCTTGAATGTATAGAAAAAACAGGGTATTCTGGAAAAGTTTTTTTAGGGCTTGACTGTGCAAGCTCCGAGTTTTACAAAGAAGGCAAGTACAAAATAAATGAAAAAACCTATTCAGCACAAGAGTTAATAGATTATTATAAAAGCCTCTGTAAAAGCTACCCTATAATTTCAATAGAAGACGGGTTTGCCGAAGACGACTTTGAAAACTGGAAAGAACTCAACAAGGAAATAGGCAAGAAAGTGCAACTTGTAGGCGACGATTTGCTGGTAACAAACGTAGAAAGAATAAAAACAGCAATAAAAGAAAAAGCATGCAACGCACTACTTCTTAAAATCAACCAAATAGGCACCATAACAGAAGCAGTACAAGCAGGAGAACTTGCTAGAAAAAACGGGTGGAAAGTAATAGTCTCTCACAGGTCAGGAGAAACTGAGGACACTTTGATAGCAGACCTTGTAACAGGCATGGGCTATGGCCAATCAAAATTCGGCGCGCCTGCAAGAAGCGAAAGAACTGCAAAATACAATAGGCTTTTAAGAATAGAAGAAAAAGCCGGGAAAAAAATTGGCTTTGAAAAAAATATTTTTGGCCAAGCCTGGCCAAGACAGAAGCAGAAATGAAGCAATGTTTCTAAACCACTGCAAGATAAAAAAAATCATTCGTAAGTTCTTTTCAACTCAAGCCCTCTTTCATAACGCTCCAAAGCTTTTACCCTCAACTTGTCACCCCAAGGAGTAGGGTATTTTCCAGTAAGGCAGGCAGCACACAAATCATTTTTCCCGTTTTCCAAACCTATACACTTGACAAGTCCGTCCAAGGATAAGTACCTTAAAGAATCAACGCCTATTTCTTTTGCAACCTTGTCAATTGTTTTCTGACTTACATCAACCCAGCCTGATTCCTTTATCTCATCTTTGCTGGAAAACTTGTTTATTATCAGTTCTCCTATTGTAGACATGTCAACGCCATAAAAACAAGGGCTTCTCACGGGCGGACAAGTCACTCTCATGTGAATTTCTTTAACATTCGCCTTTGACCTTAAATAGTCTATCAAAGACTTTGAAGTAGTGCCCCTGACTATAGAATCATCAATCAGAATCACTTTTTTACCACTCAAAATTGATTTATTTACATAAAATTTTTCCTTTACTTTTTCAAGCCTGTCAGAACTTTCAATAAAAGTCCTACCAACATACCTGTTTCTGATAAAGCCTTCCATGGCAGGCAAACTCAAAAAGTGCGCATACGCATCAGCAGCGGGTCTCGCAGTATCAGGCACTGCAACTACAACCCAATCCCTGCTATTAATATTCAAAAACTCGTTCTTTGCAAGCTCCTCTCCGAGCTTCCACCTAACATGATAAACCGACTTTCCCTCTATTATAGAAGCGGCGTTGGCAAAATAAACCCATTCAAACATACAATGCGCCCTCTTAGGACTTTTTGCATAGCGCTTTAATTCTACAGAATCGTTTTCAACAAGAAGCACTTCACCGGGCTTTAAGTCCTTCGTGCCATTATCACAGACATTCTCAAGAGCAACGCTTTCTGAAGCCGCGCCTACAAAATAATCCGAAACAGTATAACACATAGGCCTAATGCCAAGAGGATCACGCATGGCAGCCAAATGCCCTTCGGCATTAATATAAACAATATTATAAGCGCCGTCAAATATTTCCACCAAGTTAGCAAATACTTTATCAAGAGGCTTTCTTCTTTCGCCCAACTGCTCCTTCTCAAGAAAATGCAAAATAAGTTCAGTGTCAAGATTTCTAACCAAATGGTACTGCTTCTTCTCAAGCTGTGATTTAAGTTCAGAAAAATTAGCTATGTTGCCATTAAAAGCAAACGAAAACCACTTCCACTTTCTCCCATGGTGCCTTTCAAAAGGCTGGGCAGAACCCTCATCATCAGAACCTGAAGTACTATACCTAGTATGCCCTATTCCCTTGCTACCAACATAACGATCCATTAAAGACAAAGCGTCATGCCTAGACCTCGTTGAAAAAACCTCTGAAACAGAGCCAAGTTTACGCCAAGTATCAATCAACTGCTTTCTTTGCGAATTATAAGTCGTTATGCCAGCTGAAAGCTGCCCCCTGTTCTGCATCTGCAAAAGCATTTTATAAAGATAAAAAGCAGCACCGCCTTTAGGATAATTTTCCAAAGGCTTAGGCAAAAAAGCAGCAGCAATACCGCATTCTTCTTTTGCCTCTCCAGACATGAAAAATATAAACTTAAGAAAAATTAAAAACCTACCTAACAAACCAAAACTGCTTTATCGAAAATCTTATTGCAAAATCAAAAAAAAAAAGAGGTATTAGGCTAACAGGGCTTTAAAACCACACTAAAGAGACAGGTTTTTAATCACGAGCCACTAAGCATAAGCTTATGAAAGTACTTATAATAGGCTCAGGCGGAAGAGAACACGCGATTTGCTGGAAAGCAAGACAAAGCAAAAAAGTAAAAGAGATATACTGTGCGCCTGGAAACGCCGGAACTGCCGAAATAGCTGAAAATGTACAAATAAAGGCAGAAGACATAAAAAGCATCGTTGAATTCGCAAAAAACAAAAAAATAGACCTAGCCATAATAGGCCCAGAGATACCACTGATGCTTGGAATAGTAGAAGAACTGGAAAAAAACGGCATAAAAGCATTTGGGCCGAATTCAAAAGCCGCAATGATAGAAGGCTCAAAAAGCTTTGCAAAAGAAGTAATGAAAAAAGCAAAAGTGCCCACTGCAAAATATAAATTAATAACAAAAGCAGAAGAAGCAGAAAAAGAAATAAAAGAATTTGAAAAAGGCGCAGCAGTAAAGGCGGATGGCCTTGCACAAGGCAAAGGAGTAATAATATGCAAAAACAAGAAAGAAATAATTGAAGCAATAAAAACACTCAAACAAGAACAATTTTACGGCAAAGCAGGAGAAAAAATACTAATAGAAGAACTCCTCGAAGGTGAAGAAGCAAGCATACTTGCCTTCTGTGACGGAGACACAGCAAAACTAATGCCACCCAGCCAAGACCACAAAAGAATACTTGACAAAGACAAAGGGCCGAACACAGGAGGCATGGGCGCATACGCGCCAGCACCAATAGCCCAAGGAATGGAAAAGGAATTCACAGAAAAAATATTCCAACCAATACTGAAACAAATGAAAGAAATGAGAATACCATACAAAGGAATACTATACGCCGGTCTAATGATAAAAGAAAAAGAATTCAAAGTATTAGAATTCAACGCAAGGTTTGGAGACCCTGAAACACAAGCAATACTGCCATTGCTTGAAACAGACCTCGTAGAAATAATAGAAGCATGCTTAAGCCAAAAACTTAAAGAAAAAGAACTAAGATGGAAACAAGAAAGCGCATGCTGTGTAGTATTAGCCTCAAAAGGATACCCTGGAAAATACGAAACAGGCAAAAAAATAACAGGAATAGAAAACGCAAAAGCCTTTGAAAAAGTCATGGTGTTTCACGCAGGCACAAAAAAAGAGAACGAAGAAATAAAAACAACAGGCGGCAGAGTTTTAGGAGTGACAGGAATAGGAAAAGACCTGAAAGAAGCAATAGAAAACGCTTACACCGGGGTAAGCCAAATAAATTTTGAAGGAATACACTACAGGAACGACATAGGACAAAAAGGACTCAAAAAAATAAATTGAAAAAGCAATAAACCATAAAGCCAACAAACCAAACAACACCAAAACCCAAAAAAAAACAAAAACTAAAAAAAAGAAAAGTGAAAAAATTCACGATAAAAATTTACGCTTAAGGGTTTAGATAACCTAACGCCTTTAAACCTCCAAAAGCAAAAAACCAACAAAGGGCTAAGGCTTTATGCCTTCAAATTTAGTCTTTGGACTGTTTTGGCTCCAGCCCTGTAAATGTTTTTAGTTTCTGGCTAGCTAACATAACTCAAAACCAATTAACAAAAAATAATAAAATAAGTAGAATGATTAATCTATAGAAAAAATAGAAAACAAAACAAAGTGAAAAACTTGGAAAAAAACTATTATAGAAAAAAAATAAAAGCAATAAGAAAAAAAATAACAAAAGAAAAAGCAGAACGACTCTCAAACAAAATAATTGAAAAACTCAAAAACCAGGCAATTATAAAAAAAGCCAATACAATAGCGATTTACCTTGACTATGACAACGAAGTAAAAACAGAAAAACTCAAAAACTGGCTACTAAAAAAAGGAAAAAAAGTCTGCGTCCCAAAAACAACAAAAAGCGAAATGAAATTCATACTAATAAAAGACAAAACAATATTCAAAAAAAACAAAACAGGAATAAAAGAACCAAAAAAAGGAAAAAAAGCAGATCCGAAAAAAATAGAGGTTTTCATATTGCCCGGAATAGCATTTACAAACGACTTGCATAGAATAGGGTCAGGAAAAGGCTATTACGACAATTTTTTTGCAAAACACAAAATAAAAGCAAAAAAAATAGGTTTGGCTTACGAATTCCAAATAATAAAAAAAATAAAAAGTGAAAAACACGACATAAGAATGGACAAGATAATTACTGAAAAAAGGGTAATTAAATGAAAACAACAAAAACAGAAAAAGAAGACAAATTCGCCAAAGTAATGGCTTTCACAGCAATATATTTTTACCTCTTCTTTTGGGCAATAATCCCATTCGTACAATACAACAACCTGCTCAACTATGACATGACAGGAATGTATTTCTCTGCATGGCACACGAAAAACTATTTGTTTCCAGAAATAACCGGCTGGAACAAAATATTCTTTTTCGGTTACCCGCAAAACCATTTTTACGGGCCTTTTTTCCCATACTTGGTTGCAGCCATTTCACAAATAATACCTTTAGAAGCGGCTTTCAAATTAGCCCTAAGCTTCTTCATACTGCTAATGCCATTATCTTTCTACTACTTCAACAAAGCAATAGGGTTAAAACAAAACTCAGCCTTGGCTGCAACAATTTTAATGACAGCAATACTAATAGCAGCACCACCGAAAAGCTACGGCGGAGACCTTTACTCTACATTAGGCACTGGCTTAATAGCAAATGCTATTGCCTTGCCAATCTTATTTTTCTATCTCCGAAGCCTACAAAAAATAGAGAAAAACAATTTTACAAAACAAAGCATACTTTTAGCCCTATTGATACTTACCCATCCACTAACAGCAATTGCGGGCATCATAGCAAACTTAGGGCAAATCATAACACAAAAAGACAAAACTAAAATTATAATAAAGCAATTCATCGCTGGAGCTGCTCTTTCTGCTTTTTGGTGGATACCTGCAATAACAACCATAAACGAAGCAGAAGTTGCAAGAATAGGCAACATAGAAAATGCACTGATTTTACTTACCCTATTTGTAATAATCTACGCTGTTGCAAAAGCGCAAGAAACAAAAAACCTTTACCCTGTGCTTGCAACCATTTCCCTAATCCTTCTTTTTTCGTTTTTAGGCACTAGCGTTATAGAAATACCAACTCATTTCTATAGATATACAATCTTGATACTGCTTTTAGTGCCGCCTATTTTGTTCAGCATTATCAAAAAAGAAAACAAATTGATAGTTGCAACCGCCATAATAGCTTTCCTTACAATAGGCATAAGCATTCAATACTATTCACCACAAGGCTACTCTATACTGACAAAAGAAGACTTTGAAAAAGTTAAACAAAACTGCCCGCCTCAAAATGAAAGAACTCTAATAAACGCACCACCGATAAATGCACAAACACCCCACGAAATACAGCACATAATCCCAATGCAATGCAACAGCCTGTCAGTAAGAGGAGTATATGCAGAGTCTTCCAAAAATTCTGTCTTTGTGTTTTACCTTGAAAAAGAACTTGATGAAACAAACTTTGACTGGGGAGTAAGTGTAGACAAGTACTTTGTAATACAAAACAAAGAAAAACTTGAGAAACTAATCCCTTGGCAATTAGAAGCATTAGGCATAAACTATGTGGTTTCAGCAGACCAAAAATACGAAAGCTGGAAAAAAACCAAAACAGTCCTTAAAACAACAGTAAATAATGAATACACCCAAGGAGAAAAAGAAGTAGAATACTCTATTTACAAAGTTTCAGACTCAAAAATATTTGAAGTGCCGGAAAAGGAACTTGTGAATTTAGAGGCAAACAAATGGAAAAATGAAACCATAAATTGGTTCCTTTCTGAAAAAATAACCAAAACACTGCCAGTCCAAGGGCTTGAAAAAAATAAAATAACCAGCACTGGAGATAAAGAAGCAAAAATAACAATCGTTGAAGAAAATAAAAGAGGAGACAGATTCAAAATACTTATAGAAGCACAAGAAGAAGTGCCAGTACTTGCAAAAATATCTTATTTCCCTAATTGGAAAGCAAAGGAAAACGGCAAAGAAATAAAGATATACAGAGCTGCGCCAAATTTCATGCTGTTTTTTGCAAAAGGAGAAGTAGAACTAATTTACGAAAAAAGTATAAATGAAATAATAGCATACTTGATAAGCATAGTAACGCTAATTTTAATACTCAAAAAAGAATTGGTTTCTTAGGAATTGACTGAAAAACCTCTAACGCCATTAATTTACACAAAGCCATAAAGCTTGTCTTAAATTTCTATTTTTTCACGGTTTTTTCTTTTTAGGCTTTGTTTTGAGATTAACTTTTTTGGGATTTTGCAGACTTACCGACAAATCTTGGCTTTCATTTTAAGATTTTCTTTTTTCCTTGCTTTCCGAACTAAATTATGGACTTCTAATACAAACAGAATCATTAGGCTTTCAATCACATTTCTTCTGGCAAAGAAATGTTAAGCAAACCACAAGACAACTCAAATACTATTGCTGAAGCCTTTACCAAAGCAAGCCTTGAATTCAACTTTTCGCCTTCGGAAGAAATTACAGGAGAATCCCTGTAAAAAGCATTGAAAGCCCTGCTCAAATCAAGCAAGTATTGCGCTATTTTATTAGGAGCCTTTGCCTCATAAGCCTGCAATGCAACCAACTCAAACTTGCCCAACAAAACAACCAAATCCAACTCTGCCTGAGTCTCAAACAAAAAATTTTCAGGCAACTTACTGAAAGGCTTTTTCCTTAAAATACTCAAGGCTCTCGCATAACTATACAATACAAAAGGCCCTGTCTCGCCCTCGAACTTTACCGCCTTCTCCCAATTAAAAGACAAAACCCTGTTTCTTTCCTGATAAATCATCCCGAACTTCAAAGCTGACAAGGATATTTTTTTTGCTATCGCAAAGCATTTTCTATCATCCCAATCAGGATGCCTCGCCTTTGTCTCTTCAAGAGTCTTAGAAAAAATAGCCCCGAACAACTCAGAATAAGTTATTACATTGCCAAGCCTCGAAGACATTTTTTCGCCTTCTATATTCACCAACTCGTAAGGCAAATGCACGGTTTCACAAAACTCTGGTTTCATTTTGTTAAGCAATTCTATTGTCTTTATCAATTGCTTAAAGTAAAAAGACTGCTCAGAACCCACAAGGTTATAAGAAATCACAGCACCAATTTCTTTTTTCTTCAACCTTGCTAATGCAAGGTCCTTTGTGGAATACAAAGCAGAGCCATCATTCTTCAAAATCAAAAAAATTCCTAAACCGTATTTTTTCAAGTCAACTATCAAAGCACCTTGGTCTCTCCTTGCAAAACCGTTCTTTTCAAGCTCCAATGCCAAAGCTATTCCGTCCTTTTCAACCTCGCTTTCACAAATTATTCTGTCAAACTTTGTCCCGAGTTGCTCAAAAATCTGGTTGAAACAATCAAAGCTTATTGAACGCAAGTAATGCCAATCAGCTTTTAAATAAGGATCGCCTTTTTCAAGCAAAACAACCATTTCCCGCAATTTCTCTTGCAAAGCAGGATTGTTTGAAGAAGCCTGATCGCCAAGATAATAAAGCTTATTCAACCACTTTTCCTTCTCCGACAAAGAAAAAGGCTCTGGCTCGTGAGGAATGTTTTGGTAAGCATAAAGAACTTTGCTGACATGAGTGCCTACATCGCCACAATAATCAATCCTGAAAACGTTATTGCCAAAATACTCCATTATTTTAGCTATGGCTTCGCCTAAACAAATGTTTCTAGTATGCCCTATGTGAAAAGCCTTCATAGGGTTTGCCTGACAATACTCAACAATTACCTTGGCTTTTCCCTTTTCAACCTTGCCGTAGTCAGTTCCCTTGGAAAAAAGCACAGGAAAAAAATAACCAGCAAAAGCCTGTTCGTTCAAAAAAAAATTCAAGTAAGGGCCTTTTGCCTCACAAGACCTAAAAAGCTCAGGAAGAACAACCCTGCTCTTTAACTTCAAAGCGACAACATGAGGAGCCTTTCCTGCAATAGAAGAAAGCTTGAAACAAGGCAAGGCAAAATCGCCAAGAGCCCTGTCAGAAGGAACTTCAAGAAGCCTAAAAAAATCAGCCTTAAAACCAGTGGATGAAAGAGCATCAGCAAGAACCAACTTTGCTTTTAAAAACATGAAAACCACGCCACCTGCATCGGACCCGGAGGGATTTGAACCCTCGACCCCCTGCTTACTTCCACAAGCAAAAAACAAAATCATGATAGAAGGCAGGTGCTCTATCCAAACTGAGCTACGGGCCCTTATACCGAAGTTATTACTAAAGGCATTAAAACATTAACGTAAAAAAAACTCAAAACCATGACTCTATTCAAGACAACAAATTTTTAGTAATCGAATCGTGCTAAAACCTAATATTAAGACCCTAAAGAATTACCAAAAACATTAATTTTTATCAGCGCTTTTCCAATTATTTTCTACCTTTTCTTCCATTACCTAAATAATCAACCGTGGCAAATTCATTTAAAATAATCAACTTTAAGCGAAATTGTTTCCTCTAAACTCCTCAACTGCCTAATAGCCCTCTCCAAATTAGACCCGTTAAGGTTTCTCACAATGAATTCGGAATAACCGGTTTTTCTGTCAGGATTAACTTTCGTGATTCCAGATTCTATATTAAAGCCGTTATCCGCAATTATTTTCGCCTGCTTGCCCACGAGTCCCGGTTTGTCAAAACAAACGATTCCAAATTTTATATTACCGACAACATTAGCATCAACGATTGAATTTTTTATATTTCTCTCAATATCGCGTTTGACTTTTGCAGAAGATGCAAAGCAAAGCCAACTCAACTGAACATTTGGCCTTTTTGAATAAATTATCTTCACCCTGTCCCCATCAAAAAGCTTTGTCCAAAGAGGAACTATTCTGCCATTAACCTTGGCTTTCAAAGACCTTTCCGCAATAGAAGGCTTGACAAAATATGCAAAATCCAAGGCTGAAGAATGATAAGGCAACTTAACCTCCTTACCATCTTCACTGAACACCAGCATAGACTTGTTCAAAAAGTCAAACTTCAAATCAATAGCCAAATCTTCAGTGTTGGTGTAAGAAACTTTTTTAGACAGATAAAATATCTTCTTAAACTCTGCAAGCTCATTGCTCTTTGACCTCAATAACTCTATAGCCCCTTTTTCACCCAACTCAAACAAGTCTTTTGATTGAATATAAACTTTAACAGGCCTGTTTGCAGGACCTATTACCTGTAAATGCAAAGCACGATAAAGAAAATTGTAAGGCACGGCAATATAATCCTTGAATTTCTTTGGTACAGGCTTGAACAAACCATGAATCACGCCCAAGGCAGTATAACACTCCTCAACAGAAGGAACTACGATACGCAAAATTCTCAAATCGTTCAATTCACTAACTTCTTTTCCGGAAACACGAGTCTTGAGCCTCAAAGAATAAAGAGACTTGCTGAAAACAGAAAAAGACCAACCACGGCAAGCCTTGTTTTTTTTCAACACTCTTATAATATCTTTTATTTCTCTTTCCTTTCGCTTGCCAAAAAGAAGCACAGACTTCCTAAATTTTTCATAATCCTTAGGCTCAAGATTTTGATAACAAAGATCTTCCATTTTCCTTCTCAAAAAATTCAAACCAAGCAGTTGAGCTATAGGAACATAAATCAACAAAGCATCAGAAGCAATCCTTGTTTTGCGCTCCTTGTCAAGATAAGAAAGAGTCTCAAGGTTATGAAGCTTGTCAAAAAGCTTTATTACCAAAACCCGCAAATCCTTAGAAGAAGCAATTATGGTTTTTACAACATTAGCAGCAGTATGCTCCTGCCTAGACTTGAAAGAAACCAAGTCAAGCTTTGTCAAAGCCATTACCAAAGAACACACATCACTCCCAAAAACACTCTTCAAATAATGCGGCTTGACATTACTGTCCTCAACAACATCATGCAACAAAGCAGCAGAAACAACAACTTCATCAAAGCCATTATCCGCAATATAATTAGCCACTGCCAAAGGATGAGAAAAGTAAGGGTCTCCAGACAAACGCATCTGCGCTTTATGTGAATCCTTAGAAAAAAAATAAGCTTCCTCCAAAAGAGAAACCTTGGCTTTTGGATTATTTGCAAGAACCTTGGAAACTAAATCCGAAAGGGCCTTTTCCGAAAAACGCTTCATAGAAAAAATAATAACCACAAACCACTTTTTATGGATTTAGTTTAAACAAGCAAAACAAAAAAGACAAAAAAAACAGCAAAAATATGCAACGGAAAACATAATAATATGGCATTACTCAAACCTTATCCACATCTTTCAAGTTTTCGTCTTTTTCAGCCTTATAAACCATAAAAACCCTGTTCAAGTATTCATCCTTATGCTTAACCCAGCCAGGCAAAACTCCACACTTGACAAAACCTTCACGCTCATAAAGCTTTATAGCATTGGTATTGTTAGAATAAACGGTCAAATACAAATTATGAGGCTTAAAAATCCTCAAAGACTCTTTTACAATCAGCCTTATAAGAGAAGTTCCAAGACCTGCACCCCTGAAGTCCTTCGAAACATAAACACTCAAAGAAACATTATCTCTTTCCCTGCCAGCCATTTTTTCCGCAGAAACCTTAGCAACAATCCGATTTTCATAAATACCTATAAAAGTAATCAACTCTCTATTATTCATCTTAAAAATCATGGAATTTGCCAATGCCTGCGCATCTTCAGCCCCGAGCTTCTCGTCAATAGCAATATAAGCCTCTTCTTCAACAAGCTTATTCAAAAAATACCTCAAATTATTAACATCATCCTTAGTGAAAGTCCTAACCAGAACCTTTCTCCCATCAGCCAAAGAAATTTCTTTCTTGAAAAGAAAATAATCCCTAAAAATACGCTCATAATAATACAAAGCAATCGAAGTGAAAATGGCGGAAAAAACTATTACTATCACAACCAATTCAACAATAAAACCTATTGAAACAGAATAAATAAAACTGCACTCAGCAAATCACGAGGAATAAAAACAACACGCAAAAAGTCTTCATGGACCTGATATTTCGCAAATTTCCTCAAAGCAAAAAAAACTATCGCGCGAGACAACAACAAAATCAAAACTAACAAAATGCCTAAAAACAATTCAAAGTAAGATATAGAAGACAAATCAATAAGCATGCCCAAAAAGACAAAGAAAAAAGTATTTACAAAAATTGAAATCTCTGACTGAAAAGAAGTCAAAGACTCATCAAAAGAAAAATCCCGCCTTCCCATAAGCTTTAGTAAGTTATCCGAATTAGCTAAAGCAAAACCCAACAAACCTATTGAAACAACGCCAGCGCCCCCAAAAATGACAAAGTCGACAAAATAAATCACAAGCAAGAAAGAAAGGACAACCAGCCTGCTGAAACGCTTAAAATTAAACTTGGAAAGCAAAAAAAGCAAAACAGCAGAAATAACAAGGCCAAAAATAAAAGAAACTGCAAACAAAGAAAACAATATTGAAAAAAAAGATTGCTGAAAATGGTTAGGCAAATAAACATACTTCATGACGCCAACGGCAAAAATACACACAATAATAGTTGACACAGTACTCTCAAAATACAGGTTTGAACGAATATTGTTTGTAGTTCTCAAAAAAGGAAGCAAAGAATAAGCAGAATAAGAAGACAACGCACTCAAAATAGACCCTAATAAAACAGAATCGAATTCGCTAAAACCAAAAACTAAACGCAAAAAAAACGACAAAAGGACTAACGAAAGGCCCACATTCAAAAGAGTAAACAAAAAAGAATACGAAAAGTCCCCTGAAAGACTTTTTATCTT